>JBFILF010000286.1:0-7354 GCA_041599835.1 Pirellulaceae bacterium | reverse complement strand
CGCGACGATCCCGCTTTCGTTTTAGTTATTGACGTTAACGCTGAAACCGGGGCCGCCCAAAAATTGATCGATCGCGGTACGTCACTGGCCGAAGGCGAAGGTGCGGTGACGGAAGTCCAAGAGCAAATGGGCCTGCAAATCCATTCCGTCGTGGAAAGCGGCGATGAACAGGTTCATTACGTGCTGCACGAGGGGACGTTTATTGCCGCCACGAATCCGACGGTGCTGAGCGAGATGTTGATCCGCTGGAAAGGAGAACCCGATTCAGAAGACCGCTCGCTGGCCGAAAATCGAAAATTCGTGACGATTATGAACAAGTGCCGCAGCACCGAAGATCTGCCGATGGCCATGTCGTTTTTCGTCGACCCGATCGCCATGGTCCGCGGGTTCACGCGGGGCGATTTAGGGACGCGGGCAATGTTGGCCGCGCTGCCAGTGCTCGGTCTGGACGGATTGTTGGCCGTGGGCGGCGCCTCCGTATTCAACGAACAAGGATACGAAAGCGTGTTTCACCTGCACGTGCTGCTGGCCAATCCGCGCGCGGGAATTTTTGAGATGATCGCTCTCAAGCCGGGCCAATACGAACCGGAACCCTGGGTGCCGGATGATGTGGTGACGTACGTCACCAGCAGCTGGGACATCCGTAAGTTCATGGTTGAACTGGAAAAAATCGTCGACACGTTTGGCGGCGAAGGATTTATGCAGAGCCAAATCGATAACAACGTCAACGAGGAACTTGGCATCAATCTGCAAACCGACTTAATCGAGAACCTCGAAGGCCGCATCACCTACATCCAGTGGATCGCTGACCCGCCCCGCTTCAACAGCCAGATCAATGGTTTGGGTGTCCGGGTCAACGATGTGGAGAAAGCGAGCAATTTGATCGAATCCTTGCTGGCGCGAGTGGACGAAAACCGCGATGACATCGTGCAAAGCACGTATGAAGGCATCGACTACTGGCACTCTGCTCGAGCGTTTGGGCCGGACGAACGGGATCAGGAAGAAGCGTTGCGACGCACCAGCGGCGCAGATGCCGACGAGGACCTATCCGCGAACATCGCCTTACGACCCGTCCAACCTTGCTTTGGTTTTGTCGGCGATAATTTCATTCTGACGGAATCCAAAGCGTTTTTTGAACGGGTGATACGAACGTATAACGGCGACGAGCCCAAGCTGGCCGACGACGAGCTGTTTCGGCGGACCACCGAAGAAATGGTGCGATTATTGGACACCAGCCTGCCGTCAGTGACCATGTACCAGCGACCGGACATGGCGTTTCGCATGTGGTTTGACTTGCTGAAAACGGAAAACACCCAATCGCTGCTGGCCCGGGGCGCAGACCAAAACAAATATGTTCGCGGACTGAAACGCGTGGTCGATGAGAATCCACTGCCGGAGTTTGACGAAGTCAAACATTATTTTGCTCCAAGCGGTGCATTCATCGTCAACGACGAAACCGGGTTTCACCTGTTGGCTTTTCAGTTCAAGCCCGAAGACGTCAACAAGTGATCGCGAATCCCAGTTTGCCGAATCTCGCCACCCGCCGGGCATTGCCGGCGGGTTTTTTTTGGGGTTTTGACGGCGTCGTTGCTTGACGATTGCCAACGGAACCGGGATAAACTCGGGTTTGCATTTGGACAGCGTTCTCCAACCACTTGGCTATGAACATCGTCGTGCTCGGCGCTGGAACCGTCGGAACATCGATTTCGGACTTGCTCTGCCAACACGGCCACAGCGTTACGGTCGTCGACCATAACAGCGACCAGACCCGTCAGATCAACGAAGAATTCGATGTGCGGGCAATCACCGGTTCGGCTTCGCAATCCAGCGTGTTGTTTCAGGCCGGCGTCAACACGTCCGACCTGTGCCTGGCCGTAACGGGTTGCGATGAAGTCAACATCATTGCCGCCAGCATGGCCAAGGCCATGGGCTCGCGCCGCAGCGTGGCTCGTGTATACGCGCCGGTGTTCCGCGACCTCAGCACTTTTGACTATCAAGAACACTTCAATATCGACCGGCTGTTGAGCCTGGAACATCTGACCGCCTTGGAATTGGCCCGCGGGATTCGCGATCCCGGGTCCGTCGTCGTTGAGTTGTTCGCCCGTGGAGAACTGGAAGTCCACGAGATTGTCGTCAAGACACCTAGCCCGGCGACGCGGAAATCCATCCGCGAGCTAAAACTGCCGTCGAACGTGCGGTTTGGGACGATTCGCCGCGGCAATCGCATGTGGATTGCCGGCCCGGACGACCAGTTGGAGATTGACGATCGCGTCAACGTGTTCAGCCGACCGGAACACCTGGAATCGATCAAAAGCCTATTCCGCCAAAGTCGCGAACCGCGTCGCCGCGTGGTGATCGCCGGTGGCGGCGAGACGGGTTTTCACCTGGCCGGCATGCTGGAGCGAGAGCGATACAAGGTCATGTTGATGGAATCGGATCCGGTGCGATGTCAGTTCCTGGCCAAAAACCTGGCCCATACGGCCGTTGTCCGTTGCGACGCGACACGCCGTGAAGTGTTGCAGGAAGAGCGCGTCGGCAACGCCCACGTCTTTGTGGCCTGCACGGGCGACGATGAAAACAACATCATGGCTGCTGTGGAAGCACGCGATTTAGGCGCTAGTCAGATCATGGCGCTGATCGGGCGGCCGGATTACGCACAAGTGGTCGGGAAACTTGGCATCGATCTGACCGTTAGCGAACGCGAAGTCATGGCCCGACAGATCTTGGCATTTCTCAACCCCGGCGCCGTCGTCTCTCGGGCCAAATTGCCTGGCGGCCATATCAACCTGGTGGAAATCGAAGTGGCAGCCGAATCGCCCGCCACCGGCCAGCGGTTGGCCGAGGCAGGATTGCCGCCCCGTTGCCTGGTAGCGGCCGTGATCCGACGCGGGTTTGTGTGGGTGCCCGGCGCCGAGGATCAGATTCACGCGGACGACAAAGTAATTATTTTGGCCGACGACGATATAACCGACCGGGCGATCAGCTTTTTCACGGCTCCACCGGCACGAAAAAGAGAATCCTAGTTCGGAAATCCGACGTCTACAATCCAAGATCTAATTCAATAATTAGGCGTGGGCGGGCGGTAATTTTCCAGCTCGACCGTGCGGAACCATTCGATGGTCTTTTCCAGTCCTACGCGCAACGGCACCACGGGCTCCCAATTCAAATGTTTTTTTGCCAGCGTAATGTCCGGCTGCCGTCGAGTCGGATCGTCGGCGGGCAACGGTCGATAAACCATCTGGGAGCGGCTGCCAGTAATCTCGATAACCAGCTCGGCCAGTTGCTTGATCGTGTATTCTGCGGGGTTGCCCAGATTGATTGGGCCGATCAAACCGTCGGCATTCATCAAACGAATAAACCCTTCCACGAGATCGTCACGGTAACAAAATGAACGCGTTTGCGATCCGTCGCCAAAGATCGTAATGTCTTCGCCGGCCAGTGCCTGGCGGATGAAATTGGACACCACGCGTCCGTCAAACGGATGCATCCGCGGGCCGTAGGTATTAAAAATCCGGCAGATGCGGATGTCCAATTTGTGCATGCGGTGATAGTCCATGAACAGCGTTTCCGCGGCGCGCTTTCCCTCATCGTAGCAGGCGCGAACGCCAATCGGATTGACGCTGCCGCGATAGGATTCCGGCTGGGGATGCACCTCCGGGTCTCCGTAGACTTCGCTGGTCGAAGCCTGGAAAATGCGGGCCCGGCACCGTTTGGCCATACCCAGCATGTTGATGGCGCCAGACACCGACGTTTTGATTGTCTTGATCGGATTGAACTGGTAATGGCCGGGTGCAGCCGGACAGGCCAGATTGTAAATCTCGTCGACTTCCAAAAAGATGGGATGCACGATGTCGTGCCGGATCAACTCAAAATTTGATAGCTCCAACAGGTGGGCGACGTTGGATTTTTGACTGGTGAAAAAATTGTCCAGACAAATCACGTCATGTCGCTGCTCGACCAGCCGTTCGCAAAGATGAGAGCCCAGAAACCCGGCACCTCCAGTGACCAAAATACGTTTAACTGCTGACAAGGCTGCTTTCCGCGCAAGGATTACGTGGCTGTGGCAAAATGGGTGTCGCTGCGAGGTCGCGCCCAGCCCAAATTATGTTTCAGAAAGCATAACAGTATAATGATCCTCAACTTTCGCACCATGGCGTGTTTGACGGCGGCTGCGATGACGTGTGTCGAGAATCATTAAACCAGAACCGACTCGGGAGTCTTCGATGTTGAGATATCTGTGCTTTTTTGGGGTTTGTGTTGCGTGCGCGGGGTTCAGTCCGTTTGACGCAGGGCAGGGGGCTGACAACGAACTGGCCCTGATCAACGATGTCGAATCAAAAAAAATCCTGTTCGTCGCCGGTCGGCCCAGCCATGGATACGGCTCCCACGAACACTACGCGGGGTGCCGGCTGCTGGCCAAGGGCCTGCAAGCTGCCCATCCCCAGATCAACGTCGATGTGATCAAACACCGCTGGCCCGAACCCGATGATCTGGAGGGCGTCGATGCGATCGTGATGTACAGCGACGGCGGGAATAATCACCCCGTGATGCAACACCTGGATCAGGTCAATGAATTGGCCGACGCCGGCGTGGGCATTGTTTGCATCCACTACGCCGTCGAAGTTCCCAAGGGCCCAGCCGGGAGACATTTCGTGAATTGGATCGGCGGTTATTTCGAAACGAATTGGTCCGTCAACCCGCACTGGAAAGCCGAGTTCAAAGCATTCCCCGATCATCCCATCGCCAACGGATTGCAACCGTTTGCGATCCAGGACGAGTGGTATTACCACATGCGATTTCGCGAAAACATGGATGGGGTAACCCCCATCCTGACGGCGATTCCACCGGAAAGCACTTTGTCGCGTCCCGACGGCCCGCACAGTGGCAATCCGCATGTACGGGCCAAAGCCGGCCAACCACAACATGTGGCTTGGGCCGTGCAGCGCGACGATGGCGGGCGCGGTTTCGGATTTACCGGCGGACATTTTCATTGGAACTGGGGCAATCCCAACTTCCGCCGCGTGGTCCTTAACGCCATCGTCTGGTCGGCGGGTATGGAAGTACCCGAGGGTGGCGTCGATGTGGGCGAAATGGAACTGCAATCGCTGAAACAAAACCAAGATTTCGATCCCCCTGAGTCGTTCGATTTTGAAAAGACCATCGAGAAATTTGGCCTGAAAGGTAGCAAGTAACGATTGTCACCGCAGACGCGCAACCGGATCGAGCAGACAACGATACCGCCAAGCCTGACGGGCCGATGACCGATCAACCGTTGCGCGAGTTGATCGCCAATGCGCCATTTCGCCGTTACGTGCTGATTGGGCTGCTGGCTCAGATTCTGTTTTGGTATTTCTCGATGCCGGGCCCGCAACTCCGTTCGGATTATCTGCCTTCGCTAAACGGCGCTCTGGGTTGTTGCGCGATCGCGCTGATCACGCTGTTGGTGCTGCCGCTGGCAACGGCGCTAGTCAACCGGCAGTCGCTAAGCGAAATTGGGCTGGGTTTCGGCGACTGGAGTTTCGGCGTCAAAGCGATCCTGGTCGTCACGCCGATTTTTGTTGTGGCCACGGTGGCCGGGTCGGGCAATGAGCAGATGATGAATTTCTACCCGCTGCCCGGTGTCGCCGTGGGAGAAAATTGGGGATCTTATCTGCTGTGGCTCGGGGGATATGCCGCGTTTTACTTTGCGTTCGAGTTTTTTTACCGGGGCTTTTTGCTTCGCGCACCGGAACCGATGGGGCTGACCTATGGTTTCGTTTTGTCGCTGTGTTGTTGCGTGCTGGTCCACGTCGGCAAGCCATTTGTTGAAACGCTGGCTGCCATTCCCGCCTCGATTCTGTTTGGCTGGATCGCCGTCCGCTCGCGCAGCATCTATTACGCATTCGCCATCCATTTGACGGTCGGGATTGCCAACGATTTGTCCATCCTTTGGCAGCGCGAATCGCTCCAGTTTTGGAATTAACCCGTTCTCACTCTCGAGGGGAAGTTGGGTTAGAGACCGTTTAGGGGCGTTGGCCGATGGAACGCCCCACCCGCCTCACCACTTGCTGCGTATTCGTGATTTCTGCATCGCGACCCTGGCTCACTCTCTCGTCATCACGATCAGTCCTATTCCGGTGATGGCACCGATGAACAAACCGGCGAGCACGCCGGTGACCATTCCCAAGATTCCGACTTGGATGATCGACCAAAGTTCGCTGGGAATCGTCGCGGCCAAAAAGATGATGTCCAGGGCCACGGCCCAACCCACTGCGTTCGCCGGAATCACAGCCAATACCAACAAGCGGAGCTGAACGCTTGCCGGTTGACCAACAATTTGGTTTATCGTCGCTGCAAATCCAGCAGCGATCGACATTCCAATCAACTCTCCGGCGCCGCAGGATGCCGTCCATGACCACCAAAGACGATGTTGCCCGAGGTGTGGTGGCGTTGCTGGGGTATTCACAATAGCATGCCCAACAAAATCAAAACGGACGAAGTGGTAAAGAACACCGGGCAAAGCTTATACGGCAAAAAGTTAATTTTGAACGCAGTCAACAACGAAATCACGGACAACGCATTAAGCGCCACAATGGAGAGCCAATAAACTGTGGTGCTAATGGTGCTGGTATGGTCGATCCACGTTACGGCAAACACAACGGCCGCTATGAACATCAAGGCCGCGGCTTCGTTAATCCACTCCATGGTGATGATCCGTTTGTTGTCCACCGAAATTGCGCCGAATCCGGCGACGACGTTTTGGGTTGGAAACAAATGCGCGACCGCCCAAATCAGTGGCAGCGTCGCTCCAGCGTAAAGTAGAATTTGATTGATCACGGCACGGTACTCCAAACAACGGTTGTTTCTGGGTGCGCTTTCCGGCACTCGGGTAGTTGCATCTGACGTGCCGAGAACAGAATTCATTCGGCGGAGAGAGCTTGTGCGGCAATACAATGAACACCGCAGCAAGGCTCTGGTGCTCGGGGTGCCCAATTCGACCGCCCCACGTTGTTCGCTGGCCAGATTTGCTGGACGGCCTCGGTTGATACGCACGATCATGCCCGAGTGCCCCCAGCTGTGCGTAACCGCGCACCCGTTGATTCAGCGGACGGAGAGGGATTCGAACCCCCGGTACCCGAAAGGGTACGCCGGTTTTCAAAACCGGTGCCTTAAACCAGACTCAGCCATCCGTCCTGGCCTCACAAACTATACCGAAGAATTTTTGACAAATGAAGCGGCATTACGTTCGCGGTACACCGGTGTTTGAACCGGTGGATGCGGCCTGGTTTCATGACAAAATTGAAACGGCTCGAATTGTCACGGAGCTGAAATGGCCACTATGCAGCCACAAGGCGTATCTTGGATACCGACGCAT
>JBFILF010000285.1:0-7385 GCA_041599835.1 Pirellulaceae bacterium | reverse complement strand
CACCCCGAGAATCCGCCGCAAATAACGGCAGCCACCGCCAACAGCGCAAAGCACCGCAAGGTCGGTACAAAAAATGAAATCGTGTGGTTCAAAAAGTTCATTCCGTTGTCCGATTCGATGGCCGGTCACAGGAATTGATACAACCCGCACAATCCGGACACGTGTATTTGCTTTCGGTAGCCGCGACTCGAAACGTCGAGCGATCCGAAAATCCAATAAGGAAAGGCTGCGGGATATCGGCCTGTTCCTATCTTAATTTAGCGGCAAAGGGATGTGCTGCAATGATCTTCGCTCGTTCGTCGATTTTGTCGTTGTTGCTATTTGGCTTGTGCGGCCAACTGTTGATGGCACAGCCGGTCACAACCACATCAAACGCTACTCAGGCGGGTTGTGGCCAGGATTGCCACCATCCGTTGCCGGCCGTTGGTACGGGCTGGGATTTGCCCGGATGGCGCGGCAAGCCGTACTCCGATCCCGGCGCTGCTGGCTGTCGCTGCGGTCGGCACGGCCAGGTAACCTACTACGATTTCAGTAGCCATTGGGCCAGTCCCTGGTCGGTTTGGGCGGATCGGGGACCGAAATCGTCGACCGCCGGTCCACGATTAAGGGACAACTTGGATCACCTGGCCCAGATTCGCTTGTTGCCTGACGTACGGCGTGACAACGGCTATCGCGGTCCGAACTGCGATCCATACGGTCACCTTGGCCTGAGCCGTCGGCCGCAGCCGTTGCCATCTGAATCGTCGCGAACTGGTCGGCAGACTTCCTCACGTCGCGTGCCATCACGATAATTACTTCGAAGAGACGCCAATTTGGGCGATCAATCGCCACCGACGCACTGGCACGTTTTCGGTTTCTGGCTCACAATAGGTACCAGGCATTCACGACCAGGGCATTCTACGACCAGGGCTGGGCAGAATTTCTGGATGGTCGATGGGCATTTCGCCGCATCGATGCGTTAGCAACCGACGGATGGCGCCCGTCCGTTGCGCAGAAAAAGGATGGCTTCGCCAATCCGATGTTTTACATCGGTGTCGGTGAATCAGCGGGCAGAACAATCCTGGAACGGACTTCCAATGAGCGTGCCGACGCATCAGCCGTTATTGCACGTGCTGGTCGCCGCCTGTCTGGGCGTGGCCGTGGATCGTTTCGTGATCGTGCCGCCGTTGCTTTGGCTGGCAATATTTTTGATTTCGTGCATCGCCTGGTGGGTCTGTTTTTGCACCGGGCGATTCCGCATCTCGTCGCTGCTGATCCTCGGGCTGGCCGCGACCGTGGCCGGTGTTTGGCACCACCTGCACTGGCATCGCGTCAGTCCAATCGATATCGGTTTGTATGCCACCCGCGCGTCGTCACCTGCCGTGGTTCGTGGCACAATTTTCAGGCAACCGAAATGGGTTACGGAACCGCAGCACAAAGGGATGCTGGATCGGCGCCGTGGCACGCGAACCCGCCTGGTCATTCGCGTTCGAGAGATCCGTGACGGGCGAACGTTTCGCCCGACCTCCGGCCTGGCAGAAGTTTACGTCAATGGTCAAATCAGCGGACTCGTTTCCAAGGATGACGTTGAGGTTTGCGGATTTATCCGCCGAATTCAGCCGCCGACTAATCCTGGGCAATTTGATTTTCAAAGGTATTTTCGGGGTCAATCCAAATATTGTTGGATAACGGTTGATCATCCGGACGCCATTCGCGGCATAACGTCGGCCAGCCGCCGGTTGGCGGCAACAATGGGGCGCCTGCGCACATCATTGGACTATCAAATCTGGAAATATGTAACTCCGGATTGCGCCCCGTTAGCCTCGGCCATGTTGTTGGGCAATCGCCAGCAACTTGACGAAATACAGCGGCAACGGTTTTTGATCAGCGGCACCATTCATTTGTTGGCAATATCCGGACTGCACGTCGGCATTCTGTCAAGTCTGTTTTTGATGTTGCCTCGTTTGAATTTGGTCTCTCGCAAAGCAGCCTTACTGTTAACGGTCATGTTTGTCCTGTCCTATGCCTGGCTCGTCGAGTTTCGGCCGCCAGTGGTTCGCGCAGCAATCTTGATCACCATTTTCTGTTATTGCAAATGCATTGGGCGACAACCGTTTTCGTTTAACGCGCTGGCAACCGCCGGAATCGTCGTGTTGGCCATCAACCCAGCCGATCTTTTCAATGCCGGGGCGCAATTGTCTTTTCTGGCCGTGGCCTCGCTGATGTTTGCCCAGCCTTGGCTGTTGCCCCGGCGGTCGCCGGATCCCATCGATCGTCTGATTGAAAACACCCGGTCACCCCGTGAACGTTTGTGGGACCGCGCCAAGCGAGCAATTCGCACGACGGCATTGGCCAGCGGCATCATCTGGTTGCTGGCGATGCCACTGGTCGCCTTGCGATTTCATATCGTCGCACCCATCGCTCTGCTGGTTAATCCGCTGCTGTTGTTGCCGGTCACCACCGCACTGTTTTGTGGATTCGGCGTGCTGGTCTTCGGATGGCTGATCCCGCCGCTGGGATATTTGTTCGGCAAGGGTTGTGGTTTTTCGCTGTGGACGATTCAAACCTTGGTGGAATTTTGTGAACACATACCCTTGGCAAATTTTTGGACCAGCGGCCCTTCGAGCGCGGCCGTGGCCGTGTTTTACATCATGTTGTTCGCGATTCTGCTAGGGCGACCAGTTCGCCTGTCGGTGACCTGGTTGATTGGGGGCATACTTGCTTGGATCCTCTGTGGCTGGGTGTGGCCGACGTTGATCAAGTCCACCGTCGATGATGTCGAGCCACAAATCGTTTGTACGGTAATCGACGTCGGACATGGCAACTGCGTTTTGTTGCAAATACCCTCCGGCGAAAATGTGCTGTACGATTGCGGCAGTTTTGGCTCGGCATCGCAGGGACTGAGAAATGTGGCCGCCGTGCTGTGGTCGGAGCGGATCGGTCGAATCGATGCGGTTGTCATCTCACATGGCGATTCCGATCACTTTAATGCGCTCCCGGAATTGGCGCGGCGTTTTGCAATTGGCCGTGTCATCATTTCTCAACCAATGGCAAACGGCTCGGCTGGCCCCGTCGCCGAAAAAATGCTGGACCGGCTGCGCACCTCCGGGATTCCCATCGAAGCCATTGAGACCGGCAATCGGATTGCTATCGCCAATCAAGTAACGATGACTGCCTTGAGTCCGCCAGCTGACGGATTTCAAGCAGCCAATAATGCCGACAGCCTGGTGTTGGCCGTGACCTTCGGCCAGTTTCAAATGTTGTTACCCGGCGATCTGGAAGGCCAGGGGCTAGATTTGCTGCTGCAGGGTCGCCGCCACCGATTTGACGTGGCGATGGCACCGCATCACGGCAGCAGCAACAGCAAACCGCTTGAATTCGTCACCTGGTCGCAACCAAAACTTGTCGTGATCAGCAGCGCCCAAGACGCTTCAAAGGCCAATTACGAAAGGCTTGCCGAGCAGCATCGATTCGACCTTTACCATACAGGTGTCGATGGCGCGATCCGCATCGACGCGACGCGCGATGGCCAGTTTCGGGTCCGATGCTGGCTCCGTGAACCGTGGTGATCCGAGTCCAACTCAGCGACAACGTCTCAGACTTGCGCATCTTCCAGCGTGACGTATTCCCTGCTGCGGATGACAATGGCCGCCAGCCCCAGCATGGTCACCGTCATCGCCAGAATCGCGGACACGTGAATCCAGGCGGGAAAAAGTCCATACAAGTTTTCGAATTCTTGGCGCGGATCGACGTTTTGATCCGGAATCACCCAGCCCAACCAATGCAACATGAGACAAAACAAGTGATAACTCATGGTGATTTTTCCAACGTTTGCTGGAATGGCCGCCAGCACCACTTCAAAAATCAAAAAGTAGCCTACGGCCACGACCATGGCCCGTCGCTGGATGAGCACGCCGAACAACGAGAACACGGCGGCGTAAACCAAACTTGCCAGCCCCAGTAATATTGAAAAGACGTACCAGATCACAACGGGTTCGGCGCCCGTCACAAATGCTCCGTGATCGACCTGGATAATGCACAAAGTGAGACCGATCCAGGCAATCAAAAACGACCAACCCGCAGCGATAATGAACTTGCCAAACAAGATCGACCATCGGCCATGCGGCCGCGTCGTGACAAATGTCCAACTTTTGCCCTCCAGTTCGGCGTAAACGTTGGGCGTGGCCCACAACAACAACGACAACAGACAAACCATTCCGCACAGCACGGCGATAACGAACTCGGGAATGGGCAGGTTGCTGCTGTTATTCAGAATCCACACCATCATGGGCGGGAACAGCGCCATCACGGCAGCCAGGCTCATCCGCTGAAACGTCAGAACGCGCGACAACTCAAAACTGACGGTTGCTTGAATACTGGTGATGAGATTCATGCCGTGGATCTGCTTGTTAGGCACCTGCGCGTAATTCGCCGCGGTGGATTCGCATCAGCGTGGTGAATATCTGTTGCAATGATTCGTCACCTGAGCGCACTTCGTGAATGCTCAAACCATCGTCGCTGGCCAGCGACGAAATGCGCTGCAACAGTTCCAAGGGCGAGTTGGTTTCGACTTCGACAATCTCTTCGGCCGCGCGGATTCGAATGCCCTCAACCTGAAACCGCTGGGCCACCAACGACGCCAGCTGCTGTGGCTGTCGGCAACGAATTGAAATCGTGTTGGGACAATCGGCCAAAATCGAACGGACCTGTTGTGGTGAGCCCGAGGCCAGTAACCGGCCTCCGGAAATCAACAGCAAGGAGGGGTTCAGCGCTTCCACCTCATGCAGAATATGGCTGGCCAATATCAGGCTCCGTCCACGTTTGACCCAATTCTGCAGGAATTCCGTCATTTCGTAACGGCCTTTGGGATCCAGTCCATTAAACGGCTCGTCCAGAATCAGCAGGTCCGGTTCATGGGCAATAGCCTGTGCCAGCACCGTCCGCTGCCGCATCCCCAGTGAATAGCCGGACATGGCCCGCCGCATGGCGTGCTCCATACCCACCAACTGCATCGCCTGTTCGGCTAACTGCCGCGCTTGCGCTTTCTTAAACCCGCGAAGTCGAACCAGGTAATCGACCCATTGCAACCCGGTGACATAGGGGTAGCTGGCCTGCAGGGCAGGGCAAAGTCCAATCCGGTTCAACAAATGGTCGCTCTTCCAGGGGTCGCAGCCAAATACTGCCACCCGGCCCATTGTTGGCTGCAACTGGCCCATGATCAAATTAATCAGTGTTGTTTTGCCTGAGCCGTTAGGTCCCAGCAAACCATACGCGCCCGGTTCGAGCTGCAACGAAATATCGTTGACTCCTATCACCGTTTTGTAGAGCTTCGTGACTTTAAAAAACTCAATCATGAAATCTAGATTCGAACCGGGGCGGACACCCGCCGGTATAGCCAGATAAACGCCACGACCGTAATCAAGCCCAACACGATAATGGATGGCAGCGCATTAGAAACATCGGTTTCCAGTCCAAAAATCCAGGATTGAACGCGACCGATCGTGGAGTAAATCGAAACCAGCGACCACGGGCTTTCAAAGTGAACTTCTTCTGGTCGTAGTCGTTGTTGAATCATCATGTTCGTTGTGTTGGTGTGATAGATCAACGACCACACCACCGCCCCCAGCCCCCACACCGTAAACCAGGCAAAACCCGCAAACCGGCTTTCCTGCGTCATTGATGAAAACAACAGCGCCACCAGACACGTCGGAATAACGCAAACCATGGCAGCGGCCGTGATGCGAATCGGCAGGTCCCACGTATCGGCAATGACGGACAAGTCAGGCGACAATAGCAAACCAAAAAAATACAGAAAAAGTGCCGGAACCAGCGTGATCAACATTAGGGTCATCGCGGGAACGGCCAGCTTGCCCATGATGTACTCGAATCGACTGATGGGACGTGAGTAATACAGCAGAAAGGCGCGGGAGCGGACATCTCGGGAAATTAATGGCGGCACAAGTAACCCGATGATCATCAACGTCATAATGCCTTGCGGGTAGCGCAGAAAACTCATTAGCAGCCAACACCACACCTTGTTGCGCAGTTCGTTGGGGTTGCCGGATTCGACCGCGGCGACGACGGCATCGGCGTTCCACGCACCACTGGCTGCGTCCTTGATAAAGCGCTCGCGGATGGCCTGCGAAGCCTGCGTTTTTTCGTCTGCGAATTCGAGCAATTGCCGGGGTGGTCCCATTGGGCGGCGCTGTCGAATTTGGGCAACCGACTGCTGGCGACTTATGTCCTCGGATTGCACGACCCATTCGCGAATCGCCTTGTCCGACATGATGATGTTTTCGAACATGAAAAACACCACGCCAAGGCCAATGGTGGGTACCCAGCTGGCCAACAACATGCGACGAATCCAGCGGCTTTTGAAGGCACCGCGCATGCCCGCCATGGCGATCACCCACCACCGGGACCACGTCGACGTTGTGGCGCCCTGCCAACCACGGTAACCCACATCATGAATGGGCATTATTGGTTCCCCGGATGGCGGACATAAAGATTTCTTCCAGCGAATTGCGCGTGGGTGCCAGCGAACTGAGCACGATTTGGCTTTGCTCGCAAATCTGCCAAATCTGATGAAACGTTTCGTCGTTGTCCGCGCGAATCAAGACGGTTCCATTATGCATCAATTCGTTTTCGATTCCGGCCTGCTTCAATCCCTCGACCAGCTCGCTGGAGTCGCCCATCACCGTCGCTACATATTGCGGCGCGGTCGGGGTGTTCAGTTTCCATAGTTGATCGGCAACACAGACGCGACCTTCGGCCAAAATCACCACGTGATCACTGATCGCCTGAACGTCGGGCAGTATGTGGGTGGATATCAGTGCAGATTTGTTGAAATTGTCGCATAACGTGCGCACCCGGTTCAACAAGGCCTGCCGTTCTTCCGGGTCAAGTCCCGATGTGGGTTCGTCCAGAATCAATAGTTGCGGATCGTGCACGATGGCCGCGGCAAACTTGATCTTTTGCCGCATACCGGTTGAATACCCTTCGACGGAACGATAACGCTCCTGGTGCACACCGCAAAAATCCAGAATCTCGTGTGACCTCCGCAATGCCTCGATCGAAGGAATACCAGCCAGCGAGGCCGAAAACTGCACCATTTCGATTCCGGTCATCCCGGTGATGTAACAGTCGTCTTCCGGCATGTATCCGACCAGCGCGCGGATCTGGCGGCCTTCGCGACCGATTTGAAAACCCAGCACGGTGCCACTGCCGGAATTGACGCGGACCAATCCCATCAACACTTTGATCAAGGTTGATTTGCCGGCACCATTCGGTCCCAACAGTCCGGTAATTCCCGACCCGATGCGAAGCGACACATCTTCCAAGGCCCGCATTCGGCGGTAGTCCTTGACGATATTATCCAGCTGGATCAGATGTTCGTCGGTTTCTTG
>JBFILF010000284.1:0-7415 GCA_041599835.1 Pirellulaceae bacterium | reverse complement strand
GAAGCCGCCAAATTGGCCACCCCCGCGCAGATGCGGTTCCAAATCGACAAAAAACCCGGGAATGTCGCGTTGGGCGATGCGCCAGTTGATGTCCGGCAATTGGCTCCTCAACACCTGGAATATCGTGGCGTAATCGGCGCCCCCGCGATCGGCCGGCACATAGTCAAGAAGCGCATCCTCATCAATCACACCGCCGGGGGGGTCATGTGAGCTGGACGGCTGGCGCGCGTCCAAGGGACGATAGTCTTTCACATGCAGCCACCCCAAACCGTTTAGCATGGCGCGAAATTGGGCCAGCACCTCCTCCGTGTCAAATCCTTGGGTCACCAGGTTGCCGCCGTCGAAAACCAGAACCAGGGCGGGCGAACCCACGCTGCGATGGATCTTGGCCAGACGATACCCGGTGTTACCCACCAAGTTGGCTTCGACTTCCAGTCCAAATGTCAATCCCTCGGCATCGCATCGATCCGCAATGCGACCCAAGCGATCGATTGCCTGGCTCATGTAATCGTCGGGATTTTGGTGCCAGGGTGGATAAAACGAAAAGCCGCGAATCAATTTGGCGTTCAGCTCGTTTGCCACGCGACAGGCGGAAGCCACCTGCTGTTTCAAGTAAATTTCAAACGGCACGAAAACGTTTTGGCTGCCGTCATCCTCATCGACCAATTTCACCTTGCCAATCGGCGAGCCAATCGACGACACGCGGAGACCGTAGGCTTGCATGCGTTCGCGGATGGTGGCAATTTCTCTGGCCTCGAAATCCAGCACATTTTTGACGCCGTTGCCAAAGTCCACAAAACGCAGCGAAAAATATTTCAGGCCCAGTGCCGCCATCGCTGCGAATTGCTGGTCGAGGGTTTTGTCCGCCGCTGCTTCGTCGGAGAACCCTGACAACACAATTTCGTAGTCGGAAGCAGACATGTCGGCTTATTCATTCGGATAAGTAACGGTAATTTCCGAACTGATGCCGCCGCGTGGCGTGAACGAAGCGGTCAACGTACATTGGCGCGGCTGGACCACCGCCACAAAGTCATCAAGAATGGTATTGGTTACATGCTCGTAAAAAATGCCTTCATTGCGAAAGCACTGCAAATACAATTTAAGGCTCTTTAGCTCGACGCACAGTCGATCGGGAATGTATCGAAACGTCAACTTGCCAAAATCGGGTTGTCCGGTTTTGGGGCAGACGGAAGTAAATTCGGGACAGACGATTTCGATATGGTAATCGCGTTCCGGAAACTGGTTGTCAAACGTTTCCAGTTGTTTTCGGCAATTGGTGGGCATGCGTTATGATCCTGGCCGTGGATTGATTGGACTCATTGTGGCAAGATCAATCGTTTGAAAAAGGGGACCATCGATTCGTGTTGCTGTGCGAGTTGTACCATTCCGTACAGGGCGAAGGCCATTTGACGGGTGTCGAAAGCATGTTCATTCGCACCGCGGGTTGCAATCTGCGCTGTTGGTTCTGCGATACGCCGTATTCTTCCTGGAATCCCGACGGTTTCTCGCTTACGGTTGACGAAATCGTAAAGCGCTGCCTGCAATATGAATGTCAGCATGTGGTGATCACCGGAGGAGAACCGATGCTGCCCAGACAGATCGTGGATTTGACGACGTCGCTCAAACGGGTCGGACGCCACATCACGATCGAAACCGCCGGAACCGTCGATCGGCCCGTCCAATGTGACTTGATGTCAATCAGCCCGAAACTTGCCAACTCGACACCCGCCGCCGGGCAAGCCGGCCGTTGGGCCGAGCGGCACGAGCGAACGCGGCAACGACCGGACGTGATCCGGCGATTGATTGCCCGCTACGACTATCAACTCAAGTTTGTTGTCGATCAACCGCCAGACTGTGACGAGGTTCTGGCCTACCTGCAAGCGTTTCCGTCGATCCGTCCAGATCGCGTCTTGCTCATGCCGCAGGGAACCACCGTTGAACAACTCGAGCAGCGGCGACCGTGGATCGAAACCTATTGTGGACAACACGGCCTCGGCTTTTGTCCACGAATGCAGATTCAATGGTTTGGGCACGTCCGGGGAACGTAAGGCCATTGGCCATTATTCTGCCAGCAACCGCTCCACCTCCTGGACCGCCGATTGCAATGACTTGGCGGCCATTTCAAAGTTTGTATGCGTAGAAATTTCCGGCTGAATTTCCAGAAACAATTCGGTGGCGGATCTGAGCCGCCGCAACTTTTTTTTGGCAATCTTCAAATAGGTGCCCGTATCTCCGGATTTTGCCGGTCCGCCCAGCGCCAACATGTAGTCATATAATTGGCGAAACACGTCCTGTAACTCTTCATCTTCTTCCGCTTCTTCGCAGTGTTTTAAAAAGGTTCGCACCATCCACACGTGACTCAGTAATTCATCCAGCCGATGTACTTTGTCTTGCTCGGTCATAGTCGCGAAACCGTGCCCAAATATCACGTTACGATTTGTTTCCAGAGGATAACACGATCGGTGGCGGAGCGGTTGGCTTGGCAGTTGACGGCGCGCACGCCAGCACCGTTATGCTGCCCGCAATCAGTAAAAACAAGCTACCGAAAAATGGCCAGCCGAGTTGGCCTTGCAGGTCATTCAAGCGCGTTGTGACCAATGTGTTGACGATAGGCGCCCCGCCAAAAACCAGCGGCATCAACCACGTCGATGTTCCCACCGTCCGGAACACCCATAGAACGCCCACCGCGCCAAATCCGCCGGCCGTCCCGGCCGCCAGCGACCAGCCACAACCGCTCACGTTCCAGTTGCCGGCATCGGCGTGCCACACGCCCGACACCCACCAGGGTACCAGCACGGCCGCCACCAGGTATGCCAAGCCGACCGACAGCAGCGGACCCAGTTGCCGGGAGCCCGCATGAATCTGGCTGCGTTGCAGTAGCGGTACAAAACTGCCCCAGCACAACACGGCAAACCCCACCGCAGCGGCCAGTGGCCACCATTGCGCCTGTCCGCTACCAGCCAGCGGTTGGAAAAAAAACACACCGACGCAACCGATCACCACCACCGCGATCCCCAAATACAGCCATAACGACAGTTTGAAAAACGCACCTCGGACGGCCATGAACCAGATGGTCGCGACCAACGGCGCCAAGGCAAATACCAATGGCATCACGAACAACGGGTGGCCGTCCCAGCGGAATGCCAACACGATCGCGCCGGCGCCGGCGGCGCCGGTGAGGCCCGCCGCAAACGACCAGACCATTCCGGTCCCCGCACGTTGAGTTGCATTTTCACTGCGATCGCGATGCAAGTGATTCAACACGGCGATCAGCCCAAAGGCAATGCCCACGCAGATTAGGGCGCGATGCCAGTCCAATTGCCCCGCCGAGCCGAAAGCAATTTGACCGCGGTGCAACAAAGGCCCGAATGTTCCCCAACACACGATGGTCAACAATGAAAACGCCAGAATGGAAATTTCGCGCACGGATCGTCACTGGTCTATGGCGTCACTGGATTTATGGAGTCACTTCAATCGACATGGGCCGGCTGGATACGGACAGATCGTCGCCGGAAACCACGGCGATGAGTGTCGTTTTTCCTAAACCCAGGAGCTTGCCTTCGATGGTAATGCTTCCCTCGTCGCCATCAATTTTGCCCACGGCTCGCGAGTTCTGCATGATGGTGATCGCTTCCCCAAACGTCGCGGTGGCGTTGAGGGTAATTTGTCCATCGAGACTCGTCTGCCGACCGGCGGCCGGTTTCAGCTCAACGCGCCGCTCGCCGCGACGCACCTCAAAGCCAATTCGCCGACTTTTGCGCGTCCCAATCAACGACGGTTCGACGGCCACAATGCGGATTTCATGATATCCGTCACTCATCTGATTGGTGCTGATGTTAATTTTCGAGTTGGATCCCGCCACGTCACGACCGCGAACGCCATCGAGATACATTTCATAACGAGCAATCTCGACGCCGTTGGTGGCCGGTTCAATCTCCATCGCAATCGCACCGTCGATGATATCGCCATCGGCCAACCCGCGCACCTCAAAATCAGGGAACCTGGCCCAGGGCTGGCACAAGGGATCTCCGACAATCAACAGTTGAAAGGGACCGTCGACTGACTGGTAGAATGCTTCGGCCAGCGAACAGCCGCGGGCGTAGTGGGCGTGAATCATCGCGTTGGGAAATTTAGCGGCGATTGCCAACGGCTCACACACCGTGCCGCTGGCGCCCGCGGCGCCATGCTTCAAAAATTCCGTCAATGGCGTTTGCGCCCCATTTGCCCGCATCACCCCACCGGTGCTCGTCAAGTTGTCTGCGATGGCACCGGGGATCAGTTGGCTACGCACATTTTCCCAGTTGAACTTGGCAACGCCCATCGTCACGCCCAGGATTTGTTTTTGGTCAACCGGCGCGATTCGTCCGATTTGTTCGGATGCCAAACCAAGCTCGCGCAAGGCGGCAATCGCAATCGGAATCTGGGCGCGCCGCGTTTTACTGCGCACGTCGCCCGTGCTGGTGAAGTAAAACTTACCGGCCGGACGCGTGCCGTCTGCCGATACGGATTTCGAAATCTGGTCGAGCGCTTCGCTCAGTGTCGTCCCGCGATTTCGAGTCACTGCCAGGACGGTCGACAACATGAGGCGTTTGCCCTGGTTGGCTTCCGAGTTGGGCCACCGATTGGGACCCCAGGCCACGCGACTGGTAAAGCCGCGGGTGGGGGGCATACCCAGCAGCTTATCGGGCATCGTTGACAGCAATGTTTGAAATTCGGGTTCCTGCTTGAGATCGACAAAAGCTTCGTCGTTGGCGGTGTAGGAGCGGTAGCACCAGCCAGCGGCCACGACCCGCTGCAACTGTCGCATCGCCTCTTGCTTGGATTCCAGCTGAGCCAGGCATCGCGCCAACTGGTATCCGGCAGCGACCTGACCCGGATGTTTTTTAGCCAGCTCGCGAAATCGATCTGCCGCGTCCTCAAATCGATCTTGTTTGTATGCGACCAGCGCCTGGGCATAAGATTTTTGTCTGTCCCCCAGAAAGGGCATTTCGAGCAGTTGCGGGGAAACGCGCCGCGAATACCAGTTGGCATCCAGCAACATGTACGAGGGGTCGCCCGCAATGCAACTCGGATAAAAATACGTCAGGGCATTGATAGAGGCCCAGGGCATGTACAACCGGCCGGGCAGCCCCGGTTTCAATTCGACTAATTTGTCACGATGAATCTTGATGTCGATGACCGTGGGGAAATCTGCCGAGTAAACGATGTAGTCGACGTGACTTCCCAACTTGCGCTGATCCATCTCCGTCAAGACTGGTTGCAAAATGGTTCGCACAAACGCGTCCACTCGGATTTGCTCGCGGTCGGGCACCGAGTCCAGGTAAATGACATTGTGGCGCGGGATATCGCGCAGGTGAATGTAATGATTGGCCACCGCCAGCGACGACGCCGAATTGGCATTGACGACCAACACCAGGTTTTCCGGTCCACCTCCGCCCACCACCGGCGCCGCCGCGACCAGGCACAGCAAAAACGAAACGCTAGTCTTGAGCAACGCAGTTGGAAATTGCATAGGTCTGACCTGCTGGTTTGGGGCGGGCAAGCGGCTAATTAATTGCCGCTTGTGGCTGACGCAAACGGTTGATTATAGAAGATCACCGCAAACAAAATCATAGCCCTAGAACCATGATCCGCTGGCAGTTGGGGTCCCAGCGAATTGGCGTGCCACAGCCGGACCACAGAGCGCCCGGTCGTAGATCGTCCGTCTGATTGGAAAATTCACGAGGCAAATACACGGCAATCGCATATTGGGTTCCGGAAAAAGATCCGATCAAAGCTTTGCCGTTTCGATAGTCGATATCCTCGACGTCGACCCCGGTTTCGGCCACGTGATCCACGGACAAATCCAATTCGAATAGTTGTTGTCCCATCTGGCCGATGATTTGGCTGGTTCGATGCGAGTCCTGGCTGGCCTGATTCAGTTGGCGTAGGTGATGCAAAAAATCCTGCGACGACTGCGGCGACAAGACGGGATTCGGATTCTCCACGCGGCATGTTTGTGGCAAAACCTCCACGTCGCGGCGAAGCACCCACAATGGCCACCAGGCAATTTGCAATGTGACTTCAACGGTCCACGTGATCCGTTGTCCCGGCAAACATATCGTAACGGCATCGGTGGCGGGCACCGGTAATGTATGGGAAATTTCCACCGGCTCACCGCCGCGCAGGTAGGTATCGGAGCATAACTTCCGCGTATCGCGACAGACCACGCACTCCGACCGATGAGTTTGCTTGTCGCGGCTGGTTTCCACTCGCTCAATGCAGGACAGGGTCGCCACCACGCTCCGCAACCGCCACTGACTGGACGGCTCGATGCGCAATCGGATCGGTAAATCTTCGCCAGCGACCACCCCCGCGGGCAGTTCCAATTGTGCGCTGCCTAACCAGCGGTGCACCAATTCCGTGCGGCCAGAGATGAACAGGGTGGCTAATCCGGCAAATCCCATCGGCAGCCACCAGAGTGACCAACTGATGGTTGCCACTACCCCGATCAATAACAGCAAACTGCCAGCAGACAACCCGACGATGTTCATCCAGTGGCGCGCAACGTCTTGGCTGGCAGGCGCTGTTGTCGAGGATTGTCGGGGCGCGCCGGATTTCAGCTTAAACGCGCGTTGACATCGGGCAACGGTGGAGGCCGGAGTATCGGCTCGCACCGACACAAAATGTTCGACGTTAAATAAATTACCCCGATAACTCAGCGGCCATTCGGGAGGCGAAAATTCAAAAGCGTATTCATATTGCTCTCCCGCCTGCCAGCGTCCTTTGAACAGCGTTTGCTGGTAATAACTTTGTTTGCTGGCGTTACCGTCGCCCTGAGTGGCCCAGGCGACCAGCAAATGCAGTTCGCGACACATCATATTGCGGTGGGGCGTGACGCGAACCCATCCCTGGATGCGTTCCCCGGTTCGAAATTCCCGATCGGGGCGATAAAAATCAATTTCTAATTCGCAATTCGGCATGCTTCGGCGTAAAGCACGGTAAACGAAATTCCGCATCCAACCACGATCGGTCGATGACGGCCCGTATTATTCCTGAACTGGGCGTACCGATTAAGTGCAATCTGGGCAAAAAATCAATGATGCACTGCCTGTCGCCAATTAAACGACTATCGGACCCGGCATTGGAATCGAATGATGCCGCCCTTGCCGACATTGAGCGGTTCTTCGATTTCCCATCGCAACGTTTGCGATTGCACATTGTTGGGCGACGTCAGGAATTTAGCGGGAACACTGCATTGCGCCGAACCGGCAATGTATTCCAGCCGAGTGGTTAAATTGTCCATGATGGTGACATTGCCAATCGTTTCGTCACCGACATTGTCAAATCGAATGGTGAATTCGACAACGTCGCCCGGGTGCGCCAGATCGGTCGACGCCACCTTGACGAGTCTCAATTTGGGGCGACCCGCCTCG
>JBFILF010000283.1:0-7477 GCA_041599835.1 Pirellulaceae bacterium | reverse complement strand
TGGGCTTGGATTTTGGACGGCGGCAACAATATCGACCGCTCGTTTAGAGTCAACCAAACAGTAGTCGGCATGCAAAGCGACGCGTCGATTGCATCAGTGTCCAGCGGCGAATTTCTGATTACCTGGTGGGGCTTTGGCGCCGTCGCCGATGAGTCCGACTTTGACGGTGGCGTTTTTGCTCGCAAGTTTGACGCCGATGGCGCGGCATTGAACGGCGAATACCGCATCAACAATTACACCACCGGGATCCAACAATTTTCTTCCCTGGCAGCGTATGACTTGGATACCTATGTGGTGGTGTGGAGCGGCGAAGGCGCCCTCGACGCTTCCGGTGTTTTCATCAAACGCATCGGCCAGGTCAACCAGATGCCGACGGCTGGCGGAACAATCGATGCAACTCAAAACAACGAATACGTGTTTCAAATTGGCGATTTTAACTATAGCGACGTGGAAGGCAGTCCGCTGGATCACATTAGGATCAACGCGCTTCCGACGGACGGCCAGTTGCTTCTTGACGGTGTTGCCGTCTCAACCGGAGATACGATCACCAGTGCCGCTATCGCGGCTGGCCGGCTGACCTATTTGCAGACGACGGTGGGTTACGGTACCGATTTTGACCATTTTCATTTTCGGGCGCACGACGGCGATCGATATTCGCGGGACAGCCGACTGGATATCGACGTTAATCCGATAAATGTGTTGTGGTTGTCCACGGATGGTGAGGTCTCCGACGCGACGGGCGTGCCAGGGCCCGATGCATGGGATGACAACCAATTGCTGCAATTTGGTGGCTCGGATTTGCAGTTCGAACCGTTGACGGACGGCGAGTTCAGTTTTCGATTCAGCCTCCAGCCGTTTTCGGACAAAAACCTGTCAGCACTCCACTACGTGACCCAGTCCATCACGATCGGTTCGTTCACGCTGAACGAAGGTGACCTGCTGTTTGCAATGGACGGCAATGACGTTCTTCCCGGAATCGGCGATCAAGTCAGGGAAGGTGACATCGTCATCTTTCGGCCCACGTCATCCGATTATTCGACCGGAAACTTTGGACTTCTGGTGGATCAAAGTTCTTCCGGCGTCACGGGCGCGGAGATGAACATCAGCAAACTTTCGTCGTTGACGTTGGTCGAATCCGACACGCTAATCGGCGATCACGTTGTGAAGAAGGGCCAAATTCTGTTTTCCAAGAGTGGCTCGTCCCATAACAGCATTTATGTCATGACGATTGACGAAATTGGCGAAAACACCACGGTGGCCACTGCCGAACTGTTGATTGACGGTGACGACATTAATATTTCGGAAGACATCGTCGGTTTGGAATTGATCGAACGGGATACTGAGGCCGGTCGATTTGATCTGTTTGGCGGCCAATTGTTGGTTTCGCTCAATTCCGGTGAGACTCCCGGAAACCTCGGCGTTTTCGTACGCCCCCAAGACATTTTTGTGCTGGATGTCGTTTCGACGTCCTATGACGGCGCAACGGCATTCGCTACATCCAGCCTGTTTTTTGACGGCAGCGACGTCGGTTTTGTCAATGGCGAAGGGGACATGTCAATCGACGCGCTATCGTTAATCGTGAAGACCCCGTTTGTCAATCTGTCGCCAACGATCTCTGATCAGACTTTCCTGACGGCGGAAAATACACCTGATGGTACGGTGATCGGACGCATCGCCGCCAGCGATCCCAACCGCGGCGACCCATTGACGTTTACCGTTATTGGCGGCACCGGCGCCGCCATCTTTAACGTCCATGCCGAAACTGGTGACATTTCGGTCGCTCGGGAAGCGTTTCTGGATTATGAGCTCGCCACTTCATTTACGTTGGACGTCGTTGTCTCCGATTACCTCGGCGATTCTGATACTGCCACCATCACGATCAATCTGATCGATTTAATTGAGAATTCGATCAGCGGCACGTTGTACAACGATGTCGACGCCGATGGCCAATTTGCCGACGACATGCAAACGTTTGAAAACGCGCTAGTCTACCTGGTCCGAGACGTTAACGGCGATGGATTCCTGGGCAATTTTGACATGGTTGTCCGATTTGACCTGACCGATAGCCAAGGGCGATATTCGTTTAACGGTTTGGCCGACGACCAGTATTTTGTCGTCGTGGATTCAAAGACACTAGCGCCATTCCAGGGACTCAACGGTGGCTTTGCGCTCGGCGACGTGTGGGCACAACAGACGTTTGGTTCTGCGGGCAGTCTATTTTTTGATGGCACCGGTGACGCCTACACGAACAACGACGGTGCGTTGTTTGGCGGCCGCCAGGCTGGTGTCTCGGACGATTTGAGCGACGCTGCCACGGCGCAACATATTACTCGCGTTTCTGTGTCCGGCGCGAACGTCAACAACGTCGATTCTGCATTCAGCTTTAACGTGGTCACCAACCTGCTTGGTGGCGACGCCCAGGACGACGATCTGGCGGAAAACCGTAGGGTTCAGGGATCGTTGCGTCAATTTATCCAAAATGCCAACGCCATTGCTGGTGGAAATGCGATGCGTTTTGTGCCTGCCGTGGAGGCGAATCAACTTAGTCGCAGCACGTGGCGAATCAGCGTTTCCGACGCGTTGCCTGCAATCACCGATGGCGACACTGTGATCGACGGCCAGGCCTACAGTTCGGCGGACGGCAATCTGGCCATTGATTTGACCAGCAATCGAATCGGCCCGAACGGCGCGGTGGTCGGCGTTTCGCAAAACGCGTTGCCAGTGCTGGATCAACCCGAATTGGAGCTGCGTAATGCCGGTGGCATCGCCTACGGTTTGTTCGTGGATGCCGACAATGTGGAAATTCACCGCATGAGAATCCAAGCGTTCGGCGATCCCGCGGCGCGCAACTCAGCCAACATATACGTGCACGACGCCGATGGATTTCAACTCACTGAAAGTCACTTGCGTGGCGCCGGCAGCGGCAATCTAATCGTCAGCGGCGGCAACGACGGATTGATCGAACATAACTTGATCGCAGCCGCTGGACGATTCGGGATTCTGTTGGACGGAGCAACGACCACCAGCAATTGGGTGATTCGCAAGAATACGATCCGCAACAACGCCCTGCTGCGGCCCAGCGGAGATGGGATCGGCATCCAAGACGACGCCAATGACATCTTCGTCGTGATGAATCTATTGATCGGCAATGCCGGCAGTGGCGTGGACACCTGGCAAAATCCTGGCGATGTGATCATCAGCGAGAACACGATCAGGCGCAACGGGTGGGGCGGTGTCGAGACTGCCGGCGTCCGCTTGTTCGGATCGGACAACGTGGTCGCGAACAACGTGATTACGGACAATGGTGGTGCCGGCGTGCTGGTGTTGGGCAACACCGGTCAAGCAAACACGCCGGCCAATTCCAATTTAATTACCCAAAATCACTTCGGCGGCAATGGCACGATCGCCATCGACTTGACCGAGGCATCCGGCGATCCAGCCGTGATGAACCATGGTGACGGCATCACGTCGAACTTCGTGGACCCGGTTCAGTCCGGGAACGAAGGCATCTCGCGGCCGGTGATTACGTCCTCGAATTTCGACGGGACGACGACCACCGTCGCGGGGATGGCCGGAGCCAACCAGCGAGTTGAAATTTACCTGGCCGTTTCTGATTCCGATGGCAGTGACAATCTGGCTGGTGATTCGTTTGGCGAGGGCGTGCGCTACCTGGGTTGGGTCATGACAGACGGCGCCGGTGCTTTTAGTTTTGCCACGACTGACTTGACCGCCGCCGATGCCGTGACGGCGTTGGCGATCGACTCTTCAAATAACACTTCCGAGTTTGCCAAAAACATCGAGGTGAATGCAATTCCCACGTCTAATGATTCCTCGATCTGGCTGCGAATCAACGATTCATTCACTTTTGCCTTGAGCGATTTCGATTTTAGCGATGCTGACGGTGATTCGATCCACCACGTCACCATTGACTCCCTGCCGACGAACGGGACGTTGACCATTGGCGGCCTGCCAGTGACCGTTGGCATGCAAATCGACGCTTCGGACATTGCGGCAGGCGACTTGGTGTACTCGGCGCCCGGCATCACCGGAACGCCGTTAACCTCGTTTGATTTTGCCGTGAGCGATGGTACCGCTTCATCGGTCAACTACACGATGGCGATTGATGTTTTGCCACCGAACGCGCCGCCGACAATACTGGCGCCGTCGCATATTTCGGTCGCCGAAAACGATTCCTTTGTCACTGACGTGGACGCGGTCGACCCGGAAAACGACTCGCTGACGTTTGGTTTAGGCAGCAGTGGTGACGAATCGTTTTTCACGATCAACGCCAATTCTGGAAAGATTTCATTTGTGCTGCCGCCGGATTTCGAATCGCCGCAGGACGCCAACGGCGACAATACTTATGAAATCGAAGTGTTGGTTGATGATAACAACAACAATATCGTTTCCAAAACAATTGAAGTGCACGTTCAGCCGATCAATGACAACACACCGGTTCCAGATTTGGATCCAGGCTATTTCGTGGACGAAAACACGAACTACGTGACGCATGCCCAAGCTACGGACGCCGATTTGCCGGCGCAGTCATTGAGCTATTCGATTGATCCGTCCTTCCTCGATGGTGCCTTGTTCCAAATCGATTCAAGTACCGGCGAGATTCAATTCGTTTCATCACCCGATTTCGAAAAACCGTTGGACGGGAACAAAGACAACACTTATCGAATTCGAGTTTCGGTGTCGGACGGCATGGGCAAATCGGATTCCGTTGCCATCCGCATTACGGTCCGCGATGTCAACGAACCGATTACTGATATTTCGCTGGCGGACGACGACGTTCTGGAAAACTCGGCGGGCGGAACGCGGATTGGATTTGTTCAGGTTGACGAACCGGATGCCGGCGACACGCATACATTCCAGCTGTTGAATGACGCCAGCGGTCGCTTTCAAATTGACGCCAACACCGGTGAACTGACCGTGCAACCGAATGCGGATTTAGATTTTGAGGCACAACAAGTGCATACGATCGAAGTTCGCGTCTCGGACGGCGTTAAATACTCGTTCATCAAGAAGTTTCAGATTCACGTCATTGACGTTAACGAAGAACCGGTAGCGATCGACGACGCCTTTATCGTTAACGAAGGCGGCATACTGGTGAAATCCAACGGAGAGACGCTCGCCAATGACAGCGATCCTGATGGCGACACGCTGTCCGGGATGATCGTCAATGGTCCCTCGTTTGGCCAATTGAATTGGTCGACCGACGGCTCGTTTGTTTACGTGCACGATGGCAGCGAGACCACGCTGGACAGTTTTCAATACCGGGTCAGCGACGGTCGCGGCGGGTTTGACGTGGCAACGGTCACGATCACGATTAACCCGGTGAACGACGCGCCCGTTGCCAACGATGACGTCATTGCCGCCGGCGAAACTCAGTCGGTTCTGATCAATCCAGGTGACCTGCTGGCCAATGATTCCGACGTGGACTCAACCAACTTGGCCGTCGTGGTCGTGGCCAACCCGTCCACGGGCCAGTTGATTCAGCAGCCAGACGGGTCGCTGATCTTTATTCCGGATGCCAATACACCGGGGATTGCCACGTTTGCCTACGTGGCCAGCGATGGCCAGGATGTCAGTCAGCCAGCGGTGGTCACGCTGATCGTCAGCTCGCCGACCAACGATCCGGGTGAACAATCGACTGATCCACCCGAAACCAATTCCCAAACAGACGATGGCGGCACCGAGCCCCCGGACGGCGAAAACCCGGGTGAAAATCCAGGTGGTGGCGAGGGCCGGTCGCAACCCGGTGACGAGAGCGATCTATCGCCGGATGGAGACAATCATGCCGGCTTTGCGGAATCGATCGAGATGAATGATGAGGAGGATTCACAGGTGGCGGATTCCTTCAGCGAAAACCAGCGCGTGTCCGGCAGTCTGTTAAGCACAAACTATGCTTTCACGTATCAAAAGACATCGATTGATTTGTCATCGCTGTTTGGTCGTTCTTCGGGAACATCTCCATTTGGTGAACTGGCCCCGCTGGACTCCAGCCTGGCAATCGCTTCGATGTGGAACGAATTAGACCATGTCAATGACGTGCTGGCCAAAAACTTGATCGTGTCGACAGGCACGATTGCCACGGCCGCCAGCCTGACGGGCGTATTGACCGTCGGTTACGTGCTGTGGATGGCACGTGGCGGATTGTTAGTGGCGAGTTTAGTTTCGTCCGTGCCCGCCTGGCAATCGTTTGACCCGTTGCCGGTGCTGCAGTATGCGGCTGAAGAAGACAACGACGAAGAAACCGAGTCGATTGAGTCATTGCTGAACCAGGAATAACCGGCAATTAGGCAAAACGGCAACCGATCATGATGAAGAACTGGATTTCAACACGTTACCGCCTGACGATGGGGCTGGTTTCCATTGTGTTGACCATGCTGCTGACGGCGGCAACGATTGGACTGATTCCCAATGCAGAAGCGGAAACCCGCCAGGGTCGCGCCAAGGTCGCCGAGACCATTGCCCTGACGAGCACTTATTTTGTGCATCGGGGCGATTTCAGCTCGCTGGGCAAATTGATGAACTCCTACGCGGCGCGCAATAGCAGCTTGCTCTCAGTCGGGTTGCGGGATCGCCACGGGCGATTGGCGGTCCAGGTGGGCGATCACGAAAAATTGTGGAAGTCGCTGCAGGACCAATCCTCGAACGACCAGCAAATCCAGATTCCGATTCGTCGTGGCGTGCGGCACTTCGCCACGGTCGAGTTGTTTTTCAAGCCGATCAGCCAGCCGGGACTTATGGGAATCGTCAACCATCCGTGGATTCGATTGAGTGCATTTGTCGGAGCGGGTGCGTTTTTGGCGATTGCCTTTTATTTGTCGCTGATGCTGCGACAGCTGGATCCAAAAAAATCGGTTCCCAACCGAGTCCGCGACGCGCTGGACAATCTTGCCGAGGGATTGTTGTTGATCAATCATCGCGGCCGGATCGTGTTGGCCAACAAGGCGTTTCTGGAAATCGTGGATTTGCCGATCGACAAACTGCTGGGACGCAAACCGAGCCATTTCAAATGGATGGACGAGGACAACAATTCCATAAGTGAATTCCCGTGGACGACTGCTCTGAGCGACGGCCAGACCATCGTCAATCAAATCATGCGATTGCATACCGGTGGCGCGATGCCATCGACTTTCAAAGTCAACTGCACCCCGGTGGGCCGCGAACAAGGCAACCACGGCGTGATGATCTGTTTTGAGAACGTGACGCTGTTGGATAAAGCGAAACTTGAAGTTCAAAAATCCAAGGAAGCTGCCGACGCCGCGAATCGGGCGAAAAGCGAGTTTTTGGCAAACATGAGCCATGAAATCCGCACGCCGATGAATGCGATCCTCGGTTTCACGGACTTGTTGCAACGCGGCTTGGCGGACTCGCAAGAAGAGCAGAACGAGTATCTGTCAACCATCCATTCCAGCGGATCCCACCTGCTCGAACTAATCAACGACATTTTAGATTTGTCGAAGAT
>JBFILF010000282.1:0-7482 GCA_041599835.1 Pirellulaceae bacterium | reverse complement strand
TGGTACGGGTGCGATGCGGGCCCGCATGAGTTACCAAAACAGTCTGCCGTATTGGGTCTCGCGGACGGCCAACCTGTACCTGCCGTTCCGCACCCGAGTCGATCAAACGAATTGGACCATCAGTCCGTAGACATCGTCCTCGATGGGCATGCGAAAAAAAACACCTCTCCGATCAATCGGAGAGGTGTTTTTTGTTTCTTGACGTAGTAGTGCGTGTTCTACGCGCGGTCAGGGACCTTCGTCGATATCGATATCCACATTGGCCGCCGGATCAATGACGACATTGCCGCCAATAATGGCATTACCGGTGTCCACTCCCGGACCACCCTCAATCGAGATCGATACGTCCGCAGTCGCGTTGATGGTCGTGTCGTCAACGTCGACGGTTCCCATGTCGTCCCCGGGTCCGCCTTCGATTGACACATCAACCAAACCATCAATGGTGACATTGCGAACGACCAAATTACCGATATCGTTGCCAGGTCCGCCTTCGATACTTGCGTCCAACATGCCCGTTTCAGTGACAAAGACACCGTCGACGTCAACGGTTGACATGTCGTTGCCTTTGCCCATTTCAACCTCGAGCATCGCCACTCCGGCAATCTCGACGTTGTTGACATTGGCATCGACCGTGTCATTGCCCATGCCGCCCTCGGCACTGGCGTCCAGCGATCCGCCTTCGGCGACATTAACGCTGGCCTCGGATTCGACTGCCGAGCCCAAATTCATCGTGACGACGTCATTGTGTTGACCGCCGTCGACTTCCAGATCGATGAATCCGCCGGCGTCGGCCAAGACGTTGTCAAACGACCCCGTCACCGTATCCTCTCCTTTGCCGCCTTCCGCCTCGATGGAAATGGCGCCCCCCTCGGCGGCAGTCAGTCCGTCGGCGGTGACCGTGACCATGTCGTCGCCTTTACCGCCATCGACCTCCAAGTCGAACGATTCTTCTGCGCCAACGGCGACATCCAACACGTCGACATTGATCACGTCGTTGCCGCCGCCACCGTCGACTTCGACATTTGTGAATTCTCCTAGACCGGACACGTCGATCACCTCGCCATCGCACATCACGGTTGCTGCGAGCGATCCGCCAGAACCGTCGATTGTGACGTCAATTTCATTCGCCAAGTCGTCACCTTCGATGGTTAACACACCGTCCAGTACGGATGCTGAGCAGGACAATGCCAAACGGTCTTCGAGTTTTTCAAGTTTTGCCTCAAACTCCTTATGCGCCAAAGAAAACCGACGAGATAATGAACGGGAATTTGCTCGACGAGTCATGGTGTTTCTCCCTAAAAATGACCCTGATAAGAAGATAGGCGGCTATACGTAGCCTCTCCGATGTTCTGAGCAACAAAAACAGATTAGATACGCCGCCATAAAAGTTTGCGTATCATACCTATAATTCGCTACTTGAAAAGCGGTGAATCAGGTCCATTGACGCCAAAAAAAATGTCGATTTAAAAAGAAGCAAGCAGTTCACAATTATTCGGCACCGATGCAAGCATTTCGGTGAAGCCGAAAAATGAGCCGCTCAATCCGCGGTTTTCAATGGGGTTTGCCACTTTTGGGGCGAATTAAAAGGTGCGAAGTCGTTGAATCGGTCGGATGCTCGCTATGTCTGAACCCCCGCTAAGGCTACGCCGATCGTTGGGACTGGCTGGGCTGATTTTTTACGGCGTCGGAGATATTCTCGGTGCTGGAATTTACGCGTTGATCGGGGTGATCGCCGGTGTAGCAGGTCGTCAAGCATGGCAATCATTTGGCGTGGCCATGGTGGTCGCGGCCTTTACCGCACTGAGTTATGCCGAGTTGGTGCGTCGTTTCCCGCGGAGCAGCGGTGAAGCCTTCTACCTTGAAAGGGCATTTCAAAAACCGGGCTTGGCGCTGCTGATTGGATGGTTGTCGTTCGCCTCGGGAATCGTCTCGATGGCCACCGCATCTCGGGCTTTCGCCGATTACCTGATTCCACCGCTGACAGAATTCACGCGCATCAATGAGCTGTGGCTGCCATCGGCCTCCATGTGTTTATTTATCGTGTTGGCCGCGTCAATTACGTTTTGGGGAATCCGCCAATCCTCCATTGCCAACATCGTGTGCACGCTGGTCGAGGCAACCGGGCTTGTAATTGTCATCGTGGTGGGCGCTTACTACTTGAGTCAAACGCAGCCAGCTGCCGTGCCCGCGGTCGCGTTGCCGGATAAAGCCACTTGGGTTCAGGTAGCTCAGGGTGGCGCGCTCGCGTTTTTTGCATTCATCGGATTTGAAGATCTCGTCAAAGTCTCGGAAGAGGCCAAGCGTCCCAAACGCGACATGCCGATTGCCATACTTTGTGCGCTCGCGGCCGCGGGGTGCCTGTATATTGCTATTGCCTGGATGGCCACGGCCGTTGTTCCGGTTGATCAATTAGCCGAATCTAAAGGACCCTTGATGGCGGTCATCCACCGTGCCGCTCCGGGTTTCCCAATCTGGTTATTCAGCTTGATCGCATTGATGGCGATTGCCAACACCGGATTATTAAATTTTGTTATGGCCTCGCGTTTACTTTACGGAATGGCTCGGCAACGACTGTTGCCGGCCTGGTTGGGCGCGATTTACCCGCCGACGCAAACTCCCCATTGGTCAATCCTATTCATCCTGATCATCGTTCTCGTACTGGCTTTGTCGGGCTCGCTGGCTTTTTTGGCGGGGACGACCAGCGTGTTGCTGTTGGCCGTATTCTTTTCCGTTCACCTGTCGTTGTTAACGATCAAGTTTAAAGGTCCTGTGACCGAATCCGGGTTTCGCGTCCCGTGGCCGGTTCCGTTGATTGGTGCGATCACATGTGTCGCGCTAGTCTTGTTCGTCCCGTTAACTTCGGTTGTGACGGCTACCGGCGTGTTGGGCGTAGGTCTGGTGATCGTCGGCGTTCACTGGTGGAATCGGCGAGGGCGACAAATGCCAGGCCCATAGTTGTGCGCCCCAGGCGCATCGTTGCCCGTCAAAGAAAACCAGTGGCGCGATTCCCAGTGCGTTAGACCAGCAAATCGATCAAGTGCCCGGACATTTCATTAGCCATTTTGAGAACCGCCGTATTGACGCGCATGGCATGCTCGGCGGATTTCATCTGCACGATGTCTGCAACGCCTGCTGCCGTGTCGGGGTCGGCAATTCGATGGGCTGCTTCAGAAAATTGCTGCAGGTTGGATTGGATTGCAGCAGCAACAGCATCGGTGGCTGTGGAAATCATGACGTTCTGCCCTCGTCGAAATCCAAAATGTATGCACGTATTAAAAGACTATGTCGAAATCGGCCCGTCGGCCCATGGAAATCAAACGTTTGAGCACGGAACGGGACACGAAATACCAGACTATGCCGGTTATAACGCGGGCCGTGAGTGCTTGGCAGCAATTGCACGTCAATAACCCGGGCCGTTCAAGTCGATCGTGCCGGCAGGCCAGTCAAATTGCGCCGGGTAAATCATGACTTCGTCGTCCCACCAGGGATTGTTTTGGCCTTTGTCCGCATCTCGACTGTTTACGAATCGATTGTCGACGATGCGGCCACCGAGCTTGATATAGAAATCGGGGACACCGGTTTGAAACAGGCTGACCGGCAAGCGGTTCGGATTCAACTGGGTAAATGCCCGTTGCACGATGGCCGCGCCCAGTCCCCTGCCCCGCCACGCTGGGTCGGTGCAGACAGTAGCTAGCGCCAATACATTTAGCGAACCACCGTCGCAGTGAATGGTGCGAACGAAAGTTCTGGCATGGGCGATCACTCGATCGGATTCCCAAACCACCAAGCGTCGCGCTGCTTCCAGTTGCCCAGCGTGCTCCATCAATTCGGCCACCAGTTGGTCAACGGTTTTGTCTTGTTCCGGCCAAATGGCGCTGGTCAAGCAAACGATGGCGCGAGCCTGTTCGGGGGTGATCTGTGATTCGAGGTATTCGATTATTTCCGGCATATCGTTGGCTGGCTCTACTCTTTGCTGAATCAATGGTTTGCGAGGTTTCGCATCGATTCGCGTTGCTGGCTAACGCTGAAGCTGCCGCAGTAGAGACTTGGCCTGTTTGACTATTTCTGGGTAGTGGTCCGCGACATTATTCGTTTCGGCGATATCAGCCTGCAAATCAAACAATAGACTGCGTTGTTGCTGCCGCGCGTCTTGGTTTTGATTGGCAGCCCGCGGTTCAAGGTATTTGAAATGGCCTAATCGCAAGGAATGAAACTTGCGACCGGACACCGCCAGGTGTTGCCGCACCGGCTCATTGTTGCCTTGCAACAGGGGCAGGACGTTCAGGCTGTCGGGACCCGTTCCCGGTGGCAACGGGGCATCGATGATCGCCGCCATGGTTCGCAACATATCGGTAAAACAAATCATTTGGGTGCATACCGAGCCTGCTGGGATTCGACTTGGCCATCTCGCGATGAAAGGCATGCGGTGGCCGCCCTCCCACGCGTCGAATTTCATGCCTCGCAATGGTCCGGCCGATCGGTGTTCGTATTGGGAAATATTTTCTGGATACCAAACGGGGCCATTGTCGCTGGTGAGAACCACCAACGTATTTTCCGCGAGACCCGAGTCGTCCAAAGTGGAAATGATTTTTCCCACGTGTTGATCGATTTCCGTCAAAAAATCCCCATACAATCCGGCATCACTTTTGTTGTGGTACGTCGGGCTTGGCAACCATGGCGTGTGTGGACCAGCGTAGGCCAGATAAAGAAAAAACGGCTCATCTCGCGTAGCGCCTTGTTGCTCGGCCAAAAATTCAATGGCGCGTTCGGTAAACTGCGGCAACACTTGGGCGTGTTTGAAATTGGGAGCAATTTTGCCGGGCCGCCAAAATGCGCCCTGAATATTCGTCCAGCCGTCCGTTTCGTAAATGCCGGCCGTTACCTGTTTGCCCCGCTCAATCGTTTGCGTGGGCGGCTCGACGACCCGATCATTTTCGATATAGAGGTAAGGTGGTATGTCAAGCGAATGAGGAATACCGAAAAAATAATCGAAACCGCAGCGATAGGGCCCACCGCTAATTTTTCCCTGCCATCCGTCAACTTGCTCAAATCCGTTGTGCCATTTTCCAATCATGGCAGTACGATACGAGTGTTGCTGAAGAAACGACGCGATCGTCAACGTGCCCGGCGCTATATGATTTTTTCCTTGCCGCGACGGATAACGGCCCGTCAGAAATCCGTAGCGGGAGGGGACACAAATGGCACCTGGCGCATGGGCATCGGTGAATCTCATCCCACCTTTCGCCAGCCGGTCGATATGCGGAGTCGAAATCTTGCTTTGGGGGTTGTAACATTGCAAGTCGCCATAACCCATGTCGTCGAGCATGATAAACAGCATGTTGGGGCGATCGTTTCGTTTGAGCGACTTGGGTGACTGTGCCAGGGTTTCGCCAGCAAGCGGCAGGAAAATAAGCGAGATGATCACCAACAACGTCCAAGTCAAATTGACTGGCAACGCGTGTTTGAAGAGTTGCATGATGAACATGATTTGCTTTCTAAAACGGATGTGGAACGGGATGCTTTATCGTAAACGATTGAAGGCGCACAAGCGGAACCATGACTTGATTTCCAGTTGCCGGATTACCACATGTTGTTTGTTGTTGGCGATGTTTTCGCAGCCGATTTGCGGGCAATCCCAACCGGCTGCCGCTCAAAAACCACCCAATTTTGTCATTATCCTGGCCGATGACATGGGATATGGCGATGCTGGTTGCTACGGTGGCTGGTTGGATACGCCACACCTGGATCGGCTGGCCGCCCAGGGGTTGCGGTTCACTGATTTTCACTCCAATGGCGTTGTTTGCAGCCCGACGCGGGCGAGCTTGTTGACAGGTCGATACCCCCATCGAGCAGGGATCACAGGCGTGATCAACGCAGATCCCAAGCATCCCACGCACCATTTGGGATTGAACCCTGCTGAAGTCACGTTTTCCAAGTTGCTGCAATCCGCCGGTTACGCGACGGCAATTTTTGGCAAATGGCATTTGGGTTATCAAAGGCGATTCAACCCGACGCAATTTGGATTTGATCAATTCCGTGGATTTATCAGTGGCAATATCGATTATCATTCCCATTTGGATCGGATGGGAACATTTGACTGGTGGATCGGCGCGAGGCAGGCTGACGAACAAGGATATTCGACGCATTTAATCACCAATCACGCAACGGATTTCATTCGCAAAAATCGCGAACGACCCTTTTGCGTTTACGTCGCGCACGAAGCAATTCATTCCCCATGGCAGGCACCCGACGACCCGCCGGTCCGCACGACGGGTACCGACAAGCCCCCGTTGAAAACGCGAAGCACCAAACAAACCATTCGTCTCATGATGAACGCCATGGATGGCGGAATCGGCGAAATCGTCGATGCGCTAACAGAATGTGGCATCGAGCAACACACCCTCGTGTTTTTTTTCTCGGACAATGGTCCCGCCGGTGGCAGCGCCGGACAGCTCCGTGGCAAAAAGGGCTCATTGTTGGAAGGCGGTCACCGCGTGCCTGCCGTTGCCTGGTGGCCAGGACAAATCAAACCGGGCAAGACAGCTCAAACCGCCATGAGTTTCGATGTTATGCCGACAATCCTGGACCTGGCGCAGGTGTCGCTGCCCGAGGATTGCACGCTGGATGGGATCAGTCTCAAATCACTGCTCCGCGAAGGTGTCGCATTGAAACCTCGTCGACTGTTTTGGAGCAGCGGCAGTCATTTCGCCGTTCGCGACGGCAGGTGGAAAGCGGTGTTTGACGGTTCGCCAAAATTATTTGACCTCCAAACGGATTTAAGCGAAACAACCAATCTGGCCGGTAAAATACCGCAACGACTGCAATCGATGAAATCGCATTTGGAAAATTGGAAAGAAGATGTGGCTGCCAAATAGAATCATGACTTTAAAAGTTTCGTGCGTTGTGGCGGCAGCGGTTTACGTCTGGATCGCTGGCATGCCAACCCCAGCGATGTCAGCCGAGCCGCGGTCAGTTACGCGACCCAATTTTCTGATCATTCTGGCTGACGATTTGTGTTATCACTCGATTGGTTGCTACGGAAACCCAGACGTCAATACGCCGCATCTTGATGAATTAAGCCGGCAAGGCATGAGATTCACTCATGCTTACACGTCCACAGCCATGTGCGCCCCGTCGCGTGCCCAGCTACTTACAGGCTTGTTTCCAATGCGCAACGGTGCGTATCCGAACCACAGCCAAATTAATCCCGGCGTCAAAAGCTTGCCGGTATTTTTGAAAGAATTGGGCTACCGCGTCGGTATCAATGGGAAAAAACACTTTAAACCAGCCGCATCATTCCCCTTTGAACGCGTGGCAACGACCCAGTTCAATGCGCCAGCCATTCGCGAGTTTGTGGCGCGTGACGCTGGCCAGCCGTTTTGTCTTGTCGTCGCGTCGCACAATCCCCATGTTCCGTGGACCACAGGCGATCCAGAGCACTTTGAGCCGTCGACGTTGAAATTACCGGAGGATCTGGTCGAC
>JBFILF010000281.1:0-7577 GCA_041599835.1 Pirellulaceae bacterium | reverse complement strand
GTTGTTTTGTCAAGTTGGACGGGGTGTGGGCGAAGCCGCGGTTCGCTTGCGTAAACTGGCAATTACCAGGACTTTCGCGACAACGACGACGGTCAGCGAAAACACCAGGCGATCGAAGACTGCCGTCGACACGGCCAGCGACGTGGACGTGCCCAACTGGGCCGCCGCAAATGCGATGGCTGCTTCGCGAAATCCCAAAGCAGTCGGCGTAACGGCAATGACAAATGCCAAATCACCGAGCACCGATGCCAGCAGCACCCCGGAAAAATTTACGTCGATACTCAACGCCCAAAAGGCGATTTGCAGCCGCCAGGCGCGCAACAGCATCATCGTCACGTGCAACACGCCAAGCCGCCACACGTTGCCGGATGCAACCAGCTTGGCGGAAGCCTGACCCAGACGGTGCAAAAAACCGCAGCCAGGACCTCGATACAATTCGACAATCGTCCAACGGGCCGACACGGCCAATCCGCTGATCACCAGCAAAACCGTCAATCCCGACAGCAACCAGCCCGGCGCGTGGTGTCCCGTCGCCCACCCGCTGATCGCCAACACGATCACGGCGGCCGCTGCCGCAGAGAATGCAAACAGCGCCGCGTTGATCAACAATACCGAACCAAAATCGGCTAGCGCCGTGTTGCGAATTTTTTTCAAGTACAGCGCCAGCGTACCGAACCCTGAACGCGGCACCAACAAATTGGCGTAAGAACTGAACACGGACAAGTGGAAACTTTCCTTGTCGGAAATCGACTCACCCAAGGCGTCCAAGCCGCATTTGAACGTCCAGCCCTGCAGGGCCAACGTCAACACGTGAATCAATGCGATGCCGAGCACGCCCAGCCAATGCGCGTCGGTGATTCGGTGCATGTCGCCAAAGTAACTGCGACCCACGTACGCGAATACGGCCAGGGCCACGAAAGCCAGCGTGATTTTCAGCCAACGGCGATTCATGCGGATTCCTGCCTTATTTCGTCGCGGCCGGTTTGCGGGCCACGGCAATGTAGCCATCAGTCCAATCGAATTTCAGAAACGGCATTTGCACCAGCTGGAACGGCAACAGACAAACATCGTTCAGCAACCAGCGAAGGCGGACAAATTGTCGACGGTCCACACCACTGGCTTCGGTGCGTTGTTGACGGCTGCGAGCGTCATCGTGCATGCGTCGCCGCGCCACAAAATTGCGGAGCTGTTTCAGCAGCAAACCCAGCGGAAAGCCGTAGGAGAAAATCTCCGGCTGATCAAAACCGGCGGCCTGAATCTTGTCGGCCAATTCACTTCGCTGGTAACGCCTAAAGTGTCCGGCCATTTCATCTTCCACGGAAAACAACCTCGGGTTGGACGGCACGGACATGATCAGGTGTCCGCCGGGTCGCACTAATCGGTACCAGTCCGCCAACGCGGCGCGGTCGTCGTCGATGTGCTCCAACACTTCCATGCTGAGCAACAAATCGGCCGGTTGCCGCAGCGCGCCGGCATCCCGGTCGAAAATCGTAACCCGGTCATTGTTCTTGAACCGCGCGCGCAACATCAGCAACGCTTGAGGTGAAATTTCAACGGCGGTTCCGGGTATGCCTCGCTGGCTGATCCATTGGGCCATGTCTCCGGACGCGGCACCGATTTCAATAAAGTCGCTTGGCCGCAGACTGCGAATCAATCGCTTGACCACCCAGCAGCGCAGCAGGTATCGGGGCATCGGCACCCATTGAGACAGGATGTCTGGAGGCGGGGCAACGTGGTTCACGGCAACACTTCCGATGATGATTCCGCTGGCCGTGAAATCGGCCGCGACGGCGTCTGCCGTTGTTGTTCCAGCGACTCGTCCAGTTGACTCAACCGCCAATCGATCTTTTCCAGCAATTTTCGATTGACCGAAATCAAATCGGCGACAAAGCCCACCACGATGCCGGCCAATCCAACGCCCAACAGCATCGAGCCGAGGATCAGCGACTGAATGTGGCCCACGCCGCCGGCCGTTATCAAAAAATATGCAAATCGCATATACAAGAATGCTCCGGCCAGGCAGCAAGCCAGGCCCGGCACGGCAAAGAAGTGAAACGGTCGGTAGGTGGCGAAGATTCTGACGATCGTCATGGCCGACCGGCTCACGTAACTGGGAATGCTTTTCAGCAGCCGCGAAGGTCGTAAATCCGGGTTGGTGCGGATAGGCACCGACACCACGGCCATGTTTTTCTGGCCGGCTTGGATGATCGTCTCCAGGGTATACGTGTATTCGCTAAACACGTTCAAGCGCATGGCGGTGTGCCGGGTCATGGCCCGGAACCCGCTGGGCGCGTCGGCCACGTCCGTGTTGCTGACTTTTCGCACCACCCAGCTGCCAATTTTTTGGAGCAGTTTTTTGGCGGGAGAAAAGTGCGGTGTCTTGGTAATTGGCCGCTGACCGATGACCATTTCGGCCTGGCCCTCGAGGATGGGCTGAACCAGCTTTTCGATGTCGGCGGCGCGATATTGGTTGTCGGCGTCGGTGTTGACGATCACGTCGGCGCCCTGCCGCACGCATTCTTCGAGTCCGGCCATGAAGGCTCGCGCCAGCCCCTGGTTTTTCGGCAAACGCACGATGTGGTGCGCACCGTACTTCCGCGCCACCTCGGCCGTCCAATCGCTGCTGCCGTCGTCAATGATCAGCCACTCGACCTGGCGGAATCCGGGCACTTGTTTGGGCAATTCATCGAGAGTCAGTCCCAGCGTTTCGGCTTCGTTGAAACAGGGGATCTGGATGATCAGCTTGTCCAAGCAATTTTCAGCTGAGGCGTCGGCGACTTGGTTTTGCCGCGAATCCGCCTGGCTGACCAGGCGTTGCGCGGCGTCGATTCGCGCTTCAATATCTGCGATTTCCGCCGGTTGATTCGGCACCGGAGGAGGACCCATTGCGGGTTCCACCGGCGACTGCGAATCCAAATTGAAGAATTCGGGTGGTTGTTGCATCGGGTTCTCGCGCGAGTGGAATCAGCGTTCGCAGAGCGTCCATTCGAAAGGTTGGGGATTGGCGAGAGCTGACAACGCGGAGGTCTGCGCGGGTTGCCACCGAAGCATAACCCGTTGCTCCAACCCGTCAAATCAAACCCGGCCAACCGGCTGCGCAAACTCGATCGATCGATCCGGTTATTCCGGCGGTGCGGCTGATGCCGCGCCGGTTGTTGATGCCGCACAGCAATAGGTGTGAATACGGCGTAGAACTGTTACTTGGCGTGAATTTCGATCAACCGCTCCAGCCGCCTGCGGTTTTCGCCGCGGAGATAATCGATTTGTTCCATGAGGCGTTGGTGGTCATCGTACCGCAGTAGAAATGCCAAATGCTTCAGTGATTCCGGCGTTTCCGGCAAGTCGTGACGCTGCTCGGCACCCATCAGGCCGATCCGCGCCTCGACCCAGCGCAACATTTCATAGGACTGGCACAGGAATTCGAAATCGTCGGTGGGCAGGTAGCGCTTGGCGTGCAGCTGTCGGGCCGCGGGCAATGTTCCCGGCACCAACACGCTGCGGTCTTCGCCGGCATATTTCAGCTGCAACATCTGCACGGCGAATTCGATATCGACCGTTCCGCCAACACCGCGCTTCAAGTTCAGTGGCGACGTACCCGCCTGCATGCGAATTCGCATGTCAAAAATTTCTCGCGCATGCGACGGCTGCCACGGATGCAACGTGATCGCGTTGGCCACCAGCGATCGGGCCAGTCCAAAGGCATTTTCGAGATCTTGTTGAACAGAACAGTAAATTGGCCGAGCCCGGCACAACGCCAGTCGCTCCCACAACTGGCCGCCGCCGCTGGCAAAGTATCGGGAGAATCCACTGAAGGACACCGCCAACGAACCGCTTTTGCCGGTGGGACGAAGCCGGTTGTCGATTTCGTACAAGCGGCCGTGGCGGCCGGTCGCCGAAATCCGCTTGGTGATGTTGGCCGCCAGCCGTCCGAAAAAATCCTGCTGGCTGGTGGATTCCGGACCATCCTCGGTTGGCCGGGGCCCGTCGCCGTCGTACAGAAAAATCAGATCGAGGTCGCTTTGGTAATTCGGTTCGCGGCCACCCAGTTTACCCAAGGCCAGAATGATTAACGGTGCGACGCGACCGCCGTCACAGCGAGGTATACCAAAACGCTGTGTTGATAAGGCCTGTTCCCATTCGGCAATTTCGCTAATGCAAACTTCGGCGATGTCGGCCAACGCGCGATGCGTTTCGGGAATGCGGTCGCTGCCCAAAATGTCGCGGACGCCGACCCGCAAATGCTGTGCGTTTTTGAAACTGTGGATGATGGGTTCAATGTCCTCGGCACCGACCATCAGATCGGCCAACATCCGCGTCAAAAAATCGCGGGACGGCAACTCTTGCAACAACAGCGAGTCCATCAGGCCGTCGATCATTCCCGGATAGCTGATCAGGATGTCGCACAGGTAGGGGCTGGCCGCGCACAGTCGCACAAACAAGTTCATTGAGGGCGGGTGCGAGCTGAACAACTCCCACAAAACTGCTTTACCACCGAGCGATTCGCTGACGCGATTCAGCGTCCGCAACGTGGCATCGGGATTGGGCGTGTGTGAAATCTCTGCGAGAAGACTGGCGGCAATGGCCGCCAAAAAATGCCGGCACCGCCGCGCCGACAGAAATACGTTCTTTTCCGTGGCCAGGTCGGTCAAGTGCCGGTAGGCCTGGGCCGGTTCCGCAAATCCATATGGAGTCAGTACCTGTGCAATCTGCGACGGGTCGGGTTCCGCTCCGAGCACCAGGTCCGACTCGCTCCCATCCGGCACGGCCGCCGAGGATTCGATGGCGGTGTGTACAAACGCGTTGTGCAACAGGTGGTCGAGTATCCGTCGATTATGTTCGCTGATTTGGTGCAAGTCGCGATTGAAATCTGTCAGCGCATCGTCGCCGCCGTAATCCATGCGAAGGGCGACCTTTTCCAGTTCCCCCGGATCGCCCGGCAACGAATGGGTCTGCAAATCGAACATGATTTGCAACCGGTGCTCCAGTTTTCGCAGCCAGCGATAGCCGCGATCCAGCAGAATCTGTTCTTGGGAACTGATGCAGCCAGTTTCATACAATCTGGAAATGGCCTCCAGCGTATTGCCGGTCCGCAATCGCTGTGATTCGTGTCCGTGCAGCAATTGCAGAAACTGGATGGCAAATTCGATGTCGCGAATGCCGCCGCGGCCGGTTTTTACGTTCAACGTCTCCTGCCCGTCGACTGCCGCGCGTCGTTCAATCTGGCGTTTCAACGACTGGATGCTCTGGATGTCTGTCAGCGACAGGCTCTGGGAATAAATCCACGGGTCCAACTGCTGGAGCAGCTGTTTTCCCAATTCCAAGTCGCCGGCGATCGGACGCGCCTTGACCAGTGCCTGCCGTTCCCAAGTTCGGCCTTGAAGATCGTAGTAGCTCAGCGCGCGAGACTGCGGCGTGGCGATCGGCGCTTTGTCACCGCCTGGCCGCAATCGCAAATCGACCCGGTAGGCGACGCCCAGCGATGTGTTCTCGGTCAATAGTTTGACGAACTCTCGTCCCAACCGGTCAAAGTAATCCTGGTTGGTGGTGGTGACCGGTCCGGACGTCGTGCCCGCGACGTCAAAAACAATGGCCAAATCGATGTCGCTGGAATAGTTCAGTTCGAGGCCGCCCAACTTGCCCATGGCCAGCACCACCACGCGGGCGGGCTGGCCGGACGAATTGTTCGGCAGGCCGTATTTCTCATTCAGTCGCCGCCGGCCGTAATCCAGGGCGCCTTGGCAAAGGGCTTCGGCCAAATAGGAAATTTGGCGTGTCACGGTCTGCAAATCCTGTTGTGCGATCAAATCTCCAAAGGCAATCCGCAGCGTTTCACGCTGTTTGAATCGCCGCAGGATGTTCATGGCGACGCCGGGATCGTGCAAGGGAGCGCTGAGCAATTCGGATGAAAGTTCATCGACCAGCACGTCGCGGGCAATCGGCTGGCCCTCGGTTAAACGCAGGGCGTCGTAACTTTCCCGGTCGTTGATCAGGACGTCGGTCAGATATTGGCTGGTCGAAAAAATCTTGAGCAGAATGGGCATGGCCGTCGGGTCCCGCTGCAGCAGGCTGGCCAGTGCCAAAGGACTTCGCGCGCTCGTGACAAAACGCTCCAAGTTATTGAGTGCCATGTCAGGATCGCTGACGGCAGGCAGATGTTCGACCAATTGCCGATACAGCGAGTCCAACAAGTCCCAAGTCACGCCGCTGCGGGCCATGCCCACGATATTGCGATAGCCGCGTTGCTGGCTGTGCACGCCACAGGCGGACAATTGTTGCATGACGCTGGTCGGATCGGCGAGCAGTCGTTCAATAGACGTGGCCGTCATGTCGATCCTGCCGTGGCCCCGATTTACGCTGCCCGAGTCTACAAAGCGCGGCGATAGCGGGTGCCGCGCCGCGAGCCGCGCAGCCCCGACGTCCGCTCGTCCGGCTCGGGCAGTTCGAAGCCTTCAAAGGCATCCCGTTTCAGTTCGCGATTGATGCGGCGTTCGATTTGCTTCAGCGATCCGACTTGTTGCGGCGTGACCAACGTGAAGGCCACGCCTTCTTTGCCCATCCTTCCGGTGCGGCCGACGCGGTGCACGTAGTCGTCGCTGAGTTCGGGAACGTCGAAATTGATGATGTGTGACACGTGAGAGACGTCGATGCCGCGGCCCACGACATCGGTGGCGACGAGGATTTTGGTCGTGCCGTCGCGGAACGATTGCATCACCTCGTCGCGGCCGGCTTGCGTCATGTCTCCATGAATGGCCCGGACCCCCTCATACTTGGTTTCTTTGAGCAATTTGCGATAGAGCCGCTGGGTGCCCAGTTTGGTCGAGCAGAAGATGATTGCCTGTTGCGGCTGCTCGCGTTCGATCAGCTTGATCAGCAGTTCCACTTTGCGATTGTCCACCACCACGAAGTAGTATTGGTCAATCGACTCGACCGCCACCGAGTTGGCCGAAAAATTAATCAGCTTGGGCCGATCCATGTATCGCCGCGCCAAACGCTGAATTGGCGGCGGCAGCGTGGCGCTTAACAACATCGTTTGCCGCTGCCGGGGACAGCGCCGCAGGATTCGTTCGATATCCGGGCGAAAACCAATGTCGAGCATGCGGTCGGCTTCATCCAACACCACCGACGTCAGTTGATCGGTCCGCAGGGTGGCCCGCCCCAAGTGGTCGAGAATCCGCCCGGGCGTGCCCACAATCACTTGCGGGCCTTGTTTGAGCCGGTTGATTTGCCAGCGAATCGACTTGCCGCCGTAGATGGCCACACATTTAGCGCCTTCGTCTCCGGCCAACCGCGAAAACTCCTGTTGCACTTGTACGGCCAATTCGCGAGTCGGTACCAACACCAGCGACCGCGGGTGGCGGGATTGCTTGCTGCTGTCCAAACGCTCCAGAATCGGAATGGCAAACGCCGCCGTTTTTCCGGTGCCCGTCCGAGCCTGCCCAATCAGATCATATCCTTTCAACGCCAATGGAATGAGGCCCGCCTGGATCGGCGTCGGTTGCTCAAATCCGAGTGATCGGATGATTGCGAGTCGTTCAGGTGAAATGCCCAGCGCATCAAAACTCAGCCGTTGACGATGG
>JBFILF010000280.1:0-7588 GCA_041599835.1 Pirellulaceae bacterium | reverse complement strand
CGGGAATATGCCGACTACATCGCTGAAGCCAAGCGCGAGGAAACCAAACAAAAACGTCTTGATAAAATCATGCCCATGATCAGTTCCGGAAAAGGGCTGAACGACAAATACCGAAATTGCTAACGTTGGCAAAAGGCGGTCATAGCTGTCAATCGCCCCCGCCACCGCGGCGGCTGATAATCGATACCGCGCGGTGCTCGGAACCATCAGGCAGCATAAAGTAATTGTGCTGCCGGTATTCATCTTTACCGATTAAGGCGATTTCGATGCGAAACGCTCTCGGCTTGCCGGTGGCCGGATCAACATTTTCGCCCTGTAGCTTGATCATTTGCTGATCTTCGTCCCACGAGCCCCGAGCGAACGTCACATCCGTGCTGACACTGGCGATGTTGTAAAACGAAAATTTATTGGTCGAATTATTGTGACCGATGATGATGAGACTTTTGCCGGTTTGCCCCATGAATTCGACGTCACTGTCGATCTCCAGAAATCGCCCGCCATAAATCATGCGATTGGTCGATATCGCTTCCGCCGTCAGCGGGGGTTGGCCGGGTGCCGGTATCAAGGTCACCGTGTGCCGCCATTTGCCGACCAGTTGTTCCAGTCGCTGGTGCATTTTTCCCGGCGCGTTCACGTCGGTTGTTGCTGCGGCTTTTTCTTGACCCGTGTTGGCTGACTGCGCCAATGCCAAGGATGACAGAACCCACCAGGAAATGGCTAGAACAGCAGCCGCAACGAAGGGAGATTTAACAAAAAACGGCACAACGGACATAGACACCTCCCATTACTGAATGTTTCGGCTCATCATGCCAGTCGATTCAGGTTCGCTCGACGACTCGTTGCTCGATTTTTCCTGACGACTTGTGGCGAAGGATGAGTTTCGTCTGGCCGTCCGGCATCTGTTCGCGCTTGACGATTTGGTAGTCGTCATCAAACGACCGCGCGGCGGCAGTCCGATCGACGTGACCCGTCGCATGCCAAACGGGTAGGGAAACGTGTTCCCATTGTTTGGATGCGATGGACGCGTAAGCTGCATCGATGATCGCGTTGACAACGTATCCATCGTAAAACGTTTCCGATGGCGGCTGGCGTGTTTCCAGGGCGCCCAGCACGTTGTCAAACATGTCGACATAGCCCAATGCGCCGGCTTCATCGCCCACTGGAAACAACCACCCAGTTGAGCTTTCGGCCTTTTCTGCCACGTAGCCGGCGTGCTCCGCGGCCGTATACATTTCCAGGCCAGTCCGCAACCAGTGGTTGAGCCAAATGGTTCCTTCGGTGCCGGAAACTTCGTCGCGGAGATCCATGCCGCCGCGAAACGTCCAACTGACTTCGAATTGTCCGATCGCGCCGTTTTCGTAACGAACCAGGCCGATGGCATGATCCTCGGTGTCGATGGGATGGACCTGGGTATCGCCCCAGCACATCACTTCCAGCGGGCGAATGTCTTTGCCGATAAAGTTGCGCGCGATCTCGATACAATGGCAACCCAAATCGATGATCGCGCCGCCACCGGCCAATTCGCGGTCCCAGAACCAGTCGCTATGCGGACCCCCGTGAGTTTCGCGCGAGCGGACCCACAACACGTCACCGACGGCGCCGTCACGGACCGATTTCAGTGCCTTGATCGTCTTTGGCGTGTACACCAGGTCTTCTAAATAACCGTGGAATACACCAGCCTGTTCGACTGCGCGTAACATGCGCAATGCTTCTTCGGCAGTGCGGCCCAGCGGCTTGGTACACAACACCGGCTTGCCTGCCTCGGCTGCGGCCAACACAGCCGATTCGTGCAAATGATTCGGCAAGCCCACGATGACGACATCCACCTCCGGATGCTCAATGGCTTGATGTAAGTCCGTCGTCCAAGTGGGAATGTCCCACTGCTTGGCAAATTTTTCTGCCGATTCGGGCGACCGTGAGTAGACGACCGACACCCGGTCCCGGCTGCGATGCCCATGCAGTGCCATCGTGTAAAACATGCCAATCAGGCCGGAACCCAACATGCAAATTCGCAAAACGAGTCTCCGAAAACCATACGTGACCAATAACGACGGAGCACCCTTTCTCCCACAGAGAAACGTCAGGCGTTGTCCGCCATCAGTATTGCGCGAACCCGTTCATCGGGCCAGATTTCCAGCGGGTGATAATTCGGATGACGGCCATCGGTAATGTACGGATCATTGTGGCGCGCGTTGTAACAACAGATCAATGACCAGCGCGGTTGATCGCTGGTGTTTTGATCCGAGCGGTGCAACAAGTTGCCATGGAAGAAAATGGCGTCGCCCGGTTCCAGCTCACAATATACAAGTTCCAGCCGCTGTAGCACCGCCTCGACCCGTTCCAAATCCGCGCCGCGCTGGTCGCCTGTTTTTGCGTGATCGAGCCGGCCTAATTGATGAGACCCGCGAATGACCTGCAGGCACCCGTTACTGCGCGTCGCTCGGTCGACGGCGATCAAACAACTGGCCATGTCCGGATACAGGCATCCATTGTTGTACCAGTAGCCATAATCCTGATGCCATTCCCAAGCCCCGCCCACGCGCGGTTCCTTGAGCATCAGCTTGTGATGGTAATGGTATACTTCGTCATCCAGCAGCTGCGACATGGTGCCGGCCACCCGCTGGCTGCGGACGATCGCCGAATAGGGAGATTCATCCAGTTCGTTGCGCACCGCCAGCTTGCTCTCGCCGCCCGACCCGTCTCGCCGCGCATAGGCTTCATGCAGCAACACCTGATCCGATTTGGCGACCACCAAAAGTGCCGCCATTTCGGCAGCATCGAACAGGGACCGCGCGATGACAAAACCGTCTTCATTGAATTGATCAATCTGTTGCCTGCTAATTTTGAATACCACCGACGCACCGTTGGGCAAAAGACTATTAACCGTTGTTCGCGTTTTTCACCAACCACTCGCGGCTGATTTCGATGGCCGCATCAAAAAACTCGCGGCTCAATCCACTTGGATTTTTCGCGTCGATGATTTCTGTCGACCTTAGCACGGCGCCCTGCCATGCGGCGGCCCAATGACCGACCGGCAAATCGGGGACCGTATCGGATTCACCGACGCCGTAGGGATTCACATAAAAGTAAGGTTCGGCGTAAAACTGATCGCCTGGGGTCAATCCGCCGCCAATACTGCAGTCCGGGCCGTCGACCTCGATCAACCAGCCCATATCGAAATGGTGAGGCCAGACACGCAGCGGAGCGATCGGCTGCATCACCTCATGCCCGAATGAAAACCAGCGGGCCAGTTCCGACAAGTGACTCGGGTCAAAACGGAACGGTTGCCCAGTCGCCACAGCGTGCTCGGGCATGTCATAGTCCCGCAAGCGGATGTTGATTTTCAATTGCTCCGACAACCACTGTCGCGCGGCGTCCAATGTTTGCCCGCCAAGTTCCAGTGACGCCCCCTCCAGAGTCAACAGTGTCATCGACGGTACGATGATTCGAATGCCCGTCCAACTGTCCAGTGTGCCCGTCGTCGCATCCCAACCGAGATTCGAGTGGCTGTCGTCGTCTTTGTGTGTCAATTTTGCGTCAGCCGAAGCAGACAACAGCTGGCAGGCCCAATGAACTTGTTTCCGCGTGTCGCTTAATTGGGTGGGATCGAGTTGAAACATGAAACGAGTCTTTAATTTTCAGTTGATTGTTCTTCGCCATTTACCTGCAATCCCGTTCGTTTGGGGACCGGGACATTCCTCTGCCAAAAGACGCCGTCACGATACCCCTGGATCGACGAATCGGTGCGGGACAGCTCCAAACGCTTCAGACTCCATAGGCAATATTCGTGATTGATTTCGATTCCCAGAGCTCGTCGCGCAAGCTTGTTGGCCACCACCACGGTGGTCCCGCTGCCGGCCAGCGGGTCCAGCACAAAATCGCCGGGGCGGGAACTGGCCAGAATCAATTTGGCCAACAACTTTTCGCTTTTCTGCGTCGGATGATCGGTGTTTTCCCGCATCGACCAGAAGGGAACCGAAATGTCCGTCCATAAGTTAGATGGGCTGGTATCGCGAAAGTTACCGTTGCGCGTGCGGCGCCAATCTTTCGGCCGGCCGTCGGGATGCGTGTACGGCGCCACGACCGCGCGGCGGTGTTTGACGGCCGACTCGTCGAACTGGTATTTGTTGGACACGGTACAGAACCAGATATCTTCGCTGCAATTTTTCCAGTTGGTTTTCGCACCGCGGCCCTTTTCGCGTTCCCACGTGATGCGGTTGCGAATCACCAGGTGCTGGCGTGCCGCTTCGTAGATGGAATGCGACGACCGCCAATCTCCGCACAAGTATACGGTGGCAGTCGGCTTAAGCAGGGGCATCAAATCCGCCAGCAGTTTGCACAATTGATCGGTGTATTCCCGTTCCTGTACTTGGGCAAATTTCAACGAGCCGAACAATTTGTTCAGGTTGTAAGGCGGATCGACAAACAACAGGTCCACGCATCTTTCCGGCAAATGTGGCAGCCAGTCCTGATAGTCGCCTTCGGCAATGCCTTGCCGCAAACGTGGAGCGCTGCCGTGTTGCGGGAGGCGGATCAATTGGGAGGCCAGTCGCTTGCGGTCCGTCGGCGTCAGCCGGAGGGTGCGATTCCGGTCGGCCCGTGCGCGATTTTCTTTTGTCTCCGTCACACCAATTTCCTTTAGACCACTGATTAGGGTCGTTTTTGACGGTCCAATCAATATCGTGGAAAGCGAATGATTGGACGAGATGACGCAAATCTTAACAAATCAGATCGAATTCGCGGCGAATTGTGAAAGCGGCCATCTCTTTGCTATAATTGATACTGGCTAGATCTACCCCCAAATGACTTGGGTTTCTCCACGAACGACATTTGACGTCGCTTTTCACATTTTCTCCAGGAGTCAGTTTCATGCTCGCGCCTTACTCTTCACGCCAATTCTCTTCGCGGGCGGCATTTACGTTGGTCGAATTGCTGGTGGTGATCGCCATCATTGGCCTGTTGATGGGTTTGTTATTGCCCGCCGTACAGTCGATTCGCGAATCCGGCCGACGCACCGCATGTTCCAACAATGCCCGGCAGTTGGCGGTCGCCATGAATAATTATCTGTCGTCCCGCATGCGTTATCCACCTGGAGGCGGTTGGGAACTTCCAGCTCCCGCGGTCGCTGATGCATCGAACGAAATATCGTTCTATTATCATTTGCTGCCGTACATGGAAGAGGAAAATATCCACAAACAGATAGATCTGACCGCGGTCATCGATTTTGATGATCCGGCCATTCTCGATGCGTCCGTCGTTCGCGGTGATTTGATGTTGTGTCCCTCGTCTTCCGAGGAAGCGTCGGTGCGGCCGCCGGCAGAAGAACCAACAACTTCCGGTGACATCCCGTTTACCACTCATTACTATGGAATCATGGGTCCGATCGGCACGGTGATGGGTGGCCCGCCAACGTATCCGCATTTTGACGCACCGGCGCCGCCTATTGATAACACGTACGGGGGATTTGCGGGCACCATTGAGGCGGCGGGCACGCATATCCACGTCGAAGCGACGGGAATCATGGGCATCTTTCAGAGCCGTCGTGTCAAGGACATTGCCGATGGGCTGTCGAATACCATTTTGCTGGGAGAAATTTCATGGAGCGAACAAAGTGGCATTACGCCGGACTATCGGGCCTGGACCAGGGGCACGCGCACCTCGCCTGATGGTGGCGCGTCGATAGAATACCAATGGAGTATCGCCATCAAAAACGTCGAGTTTCCAATGAATGATGTACTCGGTTGGGATGCGGCGGGTCAGGAAGTGAACTCGTTGCCTATTGGAAGCGATCACCCTGCCGGGGCCCACCTGGCTTTTGCCGATGGCGCTGTTCGGTTTATCAACGAGACCATTGATTTTGAGGTATTGAAGGCCTTGGCGAGCGCCGATGGGAGTGAAATCGTTACGGCTGAATATTAAGCAAAATCACTTCCGTGATATTCCGGGCCGTGCCTTTCCGCACGGCCCATTTTTATTGAACTCCGAGTTTCATCACTCAAGGCAAATTGACAAACAATCCACTGACGGTCGGCGATGATTCGTTCCAAGCATTCAACGACTGGTTCGATCGACGACCGACCCACGCGGCCATGGCACCGGGTCGCGTCAACTTGATGGGCGAGCATGTCGACTACTGCGAGGGCCTGGTGCTGCCCATGGCGGTCGAGCGCGCCATCCGCATCCGGTTCGCCAAAAACTCGTCCCGGACAACGCGAATTGTGTCGCGGCACTTTGCCGGCGATGCCGTCGAAATCCGTCTCGACCAGTCGATCACGCCGGGCGAGCCGAAATGGGCCAACTACATGCGCGGCGTGATTGACAACTTTGCCCGCAGTGTAACACGACCGATTCCTGGGTTTGATGCGTTGGTTGAGTCCGATTTGCCTCCTGCCGCCGGTTTATCCAGTTCGGCGGCACTGGAAATTGCCACGGCAACCATGCTGGAATCATTGACCGGCCAGCAGCTGTCTTTGGAAGAAAAGGCGCTGTTATGCCAATTGGCCGAACACGAGTTTGTGGGTGTACCGTGTGGCATCATGGACCAATTAGCCGTGGCAATGGGTCGCCGCGACCATTTGCTGCTGATCGACTGCCGCGACCGCCGAGTCCGCCAGGTACCGTTTGCTGACCCGGGGCTGACCATCTTGGTCGCCAACACCAACGTTGCGCGCGAGCTGGATTCCGGCCACTACGCGGTGCGCCGGGGACAGGCGGTGACGGCGCTGCAGACCTTCGGTAAAACTTCCTGGCGGGATGTGACCGCGGCCGATCTCCAGGCCCATCGCGCCGCATTGGGCGGCGAACTGTTTCGCCGTGCGCGTCACGTGGTCAGCGAAACCGAGCGGACCGCAGCCTGCGTTTCGGCTCTCGAGAAGCGGGACTTCAAACGGTTTGGGCAATTGATGGATGACAGCCACCGCTCGCTGGCGGAGGACTACGAAGTTTCCTGCCATGAGTTGGACGCAATGGTCGAGGCGGCGCAGCGAATCGGTTCCAATGGCGGCGTTCTGGGCAGCCGCATGACCGGCGGTGGGTTCGGAGGATCGACCGTTTCGCTGGTGGAAACGGACAAGCTGCCATCGGTCGTGCAGCAAATGGGTGACGCCTATCTCGCCGCCACCGGAATCCAAGCCGAATTTCTCACGTCGCGACCCGCGGACGGCGCGCGCTTTAAAGAGCTATCGTAGAGCAATCGTTTTACGGCGTTTAACGGTAAGCCGAAGCTCATTCACATCCGTCGCTTCGCGACTCATTGTTAAGGGCCAACGGCGCGGTCACAATTGCCAAGCCCAGCCCGCATGGCTGGGTCAAAGGGCACCACGATCGGTAAGGGCCGAAGGCCCGACCATTTCGAATGCCTTGACTGCTGACGAAACTTTAATGGCCGGGCCGTTGGCCCTCGCCGGCGGTTTGGGGTTGTTCCATCCCAGCCCTGCGGGCTGGGCTAAGTAAACCGCCGGACCTTTGGTCCTGTGGTGGACTCGGTGACGGTTTGGGGTTGTTCTATCCCGTCCTGCGGGCTGGGCTAAGTAAACCGCCGGACCTTTGGTCCTGTGGTGGACTCGGTGACGGTTTGGGGTTGTTCTAT
>JBFILF010000279.1:0-7591 GCA_041599835.1 Pirellulaceae bacterium | reverse complement strand
TCAGTTTTCTGGTCAGCCAGGCTGAGGCGCGAAGGCAACTTGAACAACTCGGCATGTCCATTGAAAACTGGATCGATAAAGTCGACGAATCGATTGAATTTTTCGATCAGGCTCTATCGCGATTTCGCCATGCCGGACCGCCGCCACTGGGTCTCCATTTGCTGATGGGGGCCAATGCCGTCGCCAAGCTGTCAAACTATTTGCGGAATCTCCGCGAACAACGAGCCACCGTGGCCATGGGCCTGGCGGTGAACGCATAATCATTTAATTGAGTTCGCGAATTCGCAGATTTCGCCAGGCAACTTCGAAAGGACCGCGATCTCCGACGCCGTGGACTTGTAGACCGATAAAACCGCGAGGATGAGTTTGATAGATTTCGTCGTCGCTTAAATCACAGACGGGTTCACCGTTGATAAACGTTTGAATTCTTGGACCGCGGGCGATCACCCGATAGTGATTCCACTGGCCGTCCTGGAATTTTTTGTGCGGGATCAAGTCTTCTTGGGCTACCAGCCAGCCGCGGCCGGTTGCTTCGCCATATATATACCCCGCCTGGGCGCCGCCCGCCCCGCTGGCCTCAATCTCGACTTGGGGTCCGTTGACTCGACCAAAATTAAACTCGTGATGCTTGCCGGCCTGATCGGCGGTTTGCGAACGAATCTGCACCCCTGAATTAAGCCTGCCATCGCAACGGACTTCAAACTCCAGTTCGAAATCGCCGAATTGTTTCAAACTGCATAAAAACGAGTTGGGGCTGCCCGCCGCCGTGCGACCGACGATCGCCCCGTCTTCCACGCGGTAGGACGCCCACCCGTTTTTCTGAGTCCAGCCTTCGAGCGATTTTCCGTTAAACATGGAAATCCACTCTGTGGATTGCTGATCAGATGCCGTTTGCTGTAGTGTTTCCGCCGCTGCCGCGTAACCGACAAAAATCGCGAGAACCAGGATTCGCAACATGGTTTCGACTCCGCCTGATGAACTCCTTCATGAACCAAGCCAATATAGCCATTGGCCGCAGAATTGCCACTTGCCGCATTAAAACCTGTCAACTAGTAACCGTCATTAATGACCCGTCATCAGAAAACGCAAATTGATCAGTTGATGCGTATCGGGCGGAAACCGATTCAGGTTGTCCTCTTTGTCAACTTTCCGATTGTAGTTATGCAGTTGCTTGAGGATTTCGCAGCGGCTGACAATGCCCTTCAACTCGCCATGGTCCACCACGGGCAAGTGCCGTAGATCGTGGCTGATGAAGGAGGACACCAGCGCAAACAACGGCGTGTCGGAGGAAACACAAATCGGGTGCTTCCGCATCATCATGCTGACGGTGAGTTGTGGTTTGGGTTGGCCGTAAAACATTTCATTGGACAAATGGTCGATACAATCCCGTTCAGAAATGAATCCGACCAGATATTTTTTTCCGTCGCGGATCTCCACGACAGGCGCACTGGAAACCTGATGCGAAAGCAAAAAGTCAACAACGTCACTCAGGTCCAGGTCGGGCGCCACCGTCTGCACTTGCGTTCGCATAAAATCGCTGGCGGCCGGCATTTTAGTTTTAATGGTCATTGAACATCTCCCCAAAAAGTTCAGTTTGGTGAAACGCGGACGCCGCTAACGATGTTGTCGGTGGGATGCAGAATCACCTGATCGTCAACAGCAAGCCCTTCAACGATTTCGGTCTCCAGCCCGTTCGACTGTCCGATTATTACATTGGTCAATTTGGCTCGGCCTTCGTGCACGCGAAACACCTTCCAGTCGTCACCGTCGCGGAACAGAGCACCGGCGGGAATTTTGATAATATCGCGCGCCCGTCCAACAACGATTCTTGCTTCAATGCGAAATCCGTCGCCTAATTTATTTCGGTGTTTTGCCGGTTCAGTAAAATCGGCAATGACATTAACGCGTTTTTCCTCGACCCCCAACGCGGACACTTTGAGAAAGGCCGATGGTTCCACGACGCGCACGACACCTTCCAGCGTAAATGGACCGCCCCAATGCTCGACCAGGACTCGAGCCCCCGGTGAAATGCCGACGGCGTCAGTGGATAACACATCAATCCTCATTTCCAAATCATCCGGATCACCGATTTCCAGCAGATCGACCCCCGGTGTTACGACACCGGCATCCTCTCGGAAAATCCGCAGCACTCGCCCGCTGATGGGTGAAGTAATCACCAGGGTCGCTGGCGGATCGTCGGACTGGGGAACGTCTTGAGTTCGGATCAGGGCGGCCTGGGCCAACTCCAATTCAAAATCAGCCAGCTTGACTGCGAATTCGGCGGATCGGACGTCGGCCGCTGCGATGCGAAATGCGTGTTCCGCTCGATCAAATTCGGCTTGTGAAATGGCGCGGGACGGAATTAAGCTTTTGGCACGATCGTATTCGTGCCCGGCCAACTCGAATTGTTCTTTGGCATGGTTGAGGCGGGCGTCGGCCTGATCGCAGGCCGCCTGTGCGGCATGCACCCTTGCCTCCGACTCGGCTTGGGTTCGTGCATCGAGCAGTTCCGGATCGGTGGGCTCGATACGGGCCAAAACGGTAACATCTTGTTCGACGGCATCACCGGCATGCAGTTCCGTCCGCGCAAGTTTTCCAGTGACGGGCGCCGAAACTTTGTATTTCTCGCGAATTTGCGTTTCGCCGTCGTCGTCGACGGTAACGTCGAATGAGCCGCGAATGACGGTAACCACATCCACCGGCAACCGTGTTGGCCAGAAACCATAGACCAGCAACACCACAATCAACAGGCTCACGACGAATACCGGTATTCTGCGCAGCAGGCGTTTCATTATTGTTTTACTTTCAGCACGGAAATCAAATCTAGTTTGTCCAGCAACCGGCGCACGATGAGGGACGAGACAGCGGCGCTGAGCAAAATCACTACGGCTGAATAGGCGTAGGTTGCGTTGTTCACTACCAGTGGTATGCGGTGAGTCTCCGTATCCAGCGCCATGGTCGCCAGGTAAGCGAACAGATAACCGATCGGCAATCCGACGGGGATGGCTGCGACGGTAATCAGCGCCAATTCTCCTAGCAATACGGTTGAGACTTCCCACCGATTAAAACCCATGACGCGCAACGTCGCCAGATCGCGACTTTGTTCGGCCAGTGTGATCAGAGCGCAGTTATAGATGACCCCAAATGCAATCACGAACGCAAAGGAGGCGTTGATGATCCGAATGGGACGCAAGCTGGCCGCAATCGTGTCGTTGTAGTTTTGAAGCGCCGCTCGCTTGATGGTGACGCCGGCCACGTTGGGCGTCTGTTTCAGCGTCGCGTAAAACTCGTCTTCGCGCTTCCGATCGATTGACACAAAAGCGCCGGAATGCAGCTCATTTTCTTTAAGCAATCGCCGCAGTTCGGTTCGATTAACGTAGGCGGCCGGGTCCATGTAATCCGGGAAGACGTAGCCGATCCGCGCTAAGTAATGTTCGCGCCGCCCTTCCATCAGTTCGATCCGCACATCATCACCAGCTTGAACGTTGAGGATTTCGGCCAGTTTTTTTGAAACGGTTAACCCCGGACCGGACAAATCAACCAACCGCGCGCGATCATCCAAAACGCGAAACAGCTGTGGCCGCGATTCCAGTGCGATCAGGCTGATGCGGTGGGCTCGGTTGCCCTGCCGGATCCGCACCGGCACGACGCGAAACGGCTCGGCGCTCGTGACCGCCGGCAGGTGATGGACATCGTGCAACGCACTTGCCGCAAGTTTTTCGTTGTACGCCAGTAACACATCCTGGCGCTGGGTGAGCTGGAACTGAAAATTGATCACATGATTGATCGCGTCTTCCGTAAACGTGCCCAATACCATGACGGCAACGCCCAAGGCCATGCCGAGTGTGGACAAAATCGTAGCCCGCGGATTGCGTTCCAGTCGACGCAAGATGATGCGCATCACGGGTGACAACACCCGGCGCAGTCCTAACCGTTCCAACAAGGATGCATGTGCTGACGGAGGGGCTTCGGGTCGCATGGCCACAGCGGGCTGCAATCGTATCGCCCGTCGCACGGCCGAAAACCCGCCGGCCAGCGCGGCCAGCCCACTGATCATCAGTGCCAGCGCGGCTTGGTCCTTGGCAAATTGGTAGCTGACCAGGGGGAACTTGAAGAAATACGCGTACAGGTCGGTCACCCAACGAGACAACGACACGCCGAGAATGCAGCCCGCCACGGCACCGAACAGCGTCAGCAAGAGCAGAAAACTTAAGTAATAACCGCCGATTTCCCACCGCGTGTAGCCAAATGCTCGAAGAACGGCAATCTGTTCTTGTTGGTGATGCACCATTCGAGACAGCACGATGTTGAACAGAAATGCTGACACGGCAAGGAAGATGGATGGTGTCACGAAAGCCATGCCACGCAACTGGTGCATCTCGTCGGCTACCCGACGATGCGACATCTGGTCGTCGCGGCTATAGGCACCTCGTCCCCCATAAGATTCCGTTAATTGGTCGACGTAAAACAGTACCTGCGGTAGTGACGCTCCCGGGTGTAATGTGAACGTCGCATTGTTGAATGCCCCTTCCATATTGAAGGCCGCCGCCATTTGTTGGTAAGGCATCCACAGCACGCCAAACCGACGATCGTCCGACAGCAGTTGCCCCGGTTGAACGGCATAGATGTACTCGGGGGACAGGGCGATGCCCACGATGGTCAACGGCTGTTTGCGTCCACCCATGATCACTTGGAATTGATCACCCGGTTGCCACCCGTGCGCGGACGCAAACGTGTCGCTGGCAATGACTTCGCCGCGTTGCTGCGGGTTGGTCAATCTACCCCCACGGAGATATATCCGATTCAATTTTGGCTGAGACTCATCGCTGATCGAAACCAGGCGGCAGCTAGCCGGCTCCGCCATGTCCGGCACGTCCAGAATCACATCCTTGACCACGCGGGTTTGCACTCGAGCAACGCCCGGAATGTCAGCCAGTCGCAACGCCAATTCGTTCGGCGCGCGAACCAGATCGACGAACGCGTGGGCAAAATAGTAATCGCGATAGTAAGATTCTCGGGTGGCGTCCAGCGAGCGAATGGTGCTGGTCGCCATCACGTAGGTCCCGACACCACAAGCTAACACGGCACAAATGGCCAACGCCTGACCCCACATGTGGCGCAAGTCTACGATCAACAAGCGATGAAGCGGTTTCACTCGCATCACCACACCAATTCACTTGCGAGTTTTTTAGTCAATTTGCGATTGATTTTGGCTATCTTGCCGTCCGCAAGATAAATCACCCGATCGGCCATCTCGGCAATCGATGAGTTGTGGGTGATCACGGCAGTCAGCGTTTGCAGTTCGCGGTTGATGCGGGCGATTGCCTCTAACACAATGATGCCCGTGCCAATATCCAATGCGCCAGTCGGTTCGTCACACAATAGGACGTCCGGTCGTTTACAAATGGCCCGAGCGATCGCCACCCGCTGCTGCTCGCCGCCCGACAGTTGAGCGGGGTAATGGTCCTTGCGCTGGCTCAGTCCGACCAGATCCAGAGCCGCGGACGGACTTAACGGATCGACGGCGATGTCGGCCATCAGTTCCACGTTTTCTTCTGCCGTGAGCCCGGCAATCAAGTTGTAGAACTGAAACACAAAGCCAACATGCTCGCGGCGATACCGCGTTAATTCGTCTTCATCCGCATCGGTCAGAACATGGTCTCGGTATTCGACCGTTCCTGAAGTCGGAACGTCCAATCCTCCGAGGATATTCAGCAATGTCGATTTGCCACTGCCCGACGGGCCGAGGATCACCACAAATTCACCGGGATACAAGTCCAGATCCACGCCGCGCAGCGCGTGAACGTCGACTTCGCCCATCCGGTAAACTTTGGTAATTCCACGCGCGTGAAACAACCTCGTTTGCACATCGAATGCGCCGATCTCTAGACCCGAATTCGAATCGGTCAATGTCATGAATTTGTCCGGTTCAATGGATGAGCCCCAGAAGGCCGGATGCAAACGACGCGCCTGACCCAAATTCCTTATTTAATTGGCGGTTTTCCAGGTAAAGACGATGCAAGTGTGCGATTCGACGCGCTGACTTCGCCGAAGATTCTAGCGCTCGGGTGAACCACCAACCCCGATATTCGCCACAGGCCTCAGATTTTGACGCAAACTTCTCCGGTGCCGCCTGCTATGTCAATAAAAAAGCAAGTGTGTGGGCGATTTTTCGATGCTAAGCCTTATACAGGAATCCATCCGCGCTCGTTTCGGCCACTTGATTCACGGGACAATTTTTCATGCATTACGACCTGGTGGTTATCGGCAGCGGTCCGGCAGGACAAAAGGGGGCCATTGCCGCCGCCAAATTGAAAAAGCGTGTTGCCTTGATCGAACGCAAGGGACAGCAAGTGGGCGGAGTCTGTCTGCACACGGGCACCGTGCCCTCCAAAACGATGCGCGAGGCCATCCTGTTTTTGACTGGGTATCAGCAACGCAGTGTGTTCGCCGATCGGTATACCGGCAAACGCAGAATCACCATGCAGGATCTACAGCACAAGTTGCAGCAAGTGATCTCGCAGGAACGGTTCGTGATCCGCGACCAGCTGGAGCGAAACGGCATCGACGTGTACGAAGGCGAAGCCCGATTTGTCGATCCTCATTGCGTTGAGATCCACGGCCCAAAAGGCACAGAGGCGATCTCCGGCGAACACATTCTGATTGCTTCGGGGACTCGCCCCTCACGCCCAGCCCATATTCCCTTTGACGGCCAGCGGATTTTTGACAGCGATGAAATACTGAATCTCAAAGAAATTCCCCGCTCCATGATTGTGGTCGGTGGCGGCGTGATCGGTATTGAGTACGCGATCATGTTCGCGGCGCTGGGAGTCAAGGTTACCGTGGTCGACGGCCGTCCGCGGCTGCTGGAATTTTGTGATCAGGAAGTCGTCGATACGCTAATGTACACGTCGCGGTCGATGGGCATTACGTTTCGGCTTGGTGAGAACGTGGAATCGATTCAGGACGCCGCCGACCAGCAGGTGGTGGTGATCCTGGAAAGTCAAAAACGCATCATTGCCGACGCAGCGTTTTTCAGCGTGGGTCGCGTGGGTGACACCGACGCACTGCAGCCAACCAACGCGGGACTCGACGTCGGTCCCCGAGGCAAACTCGAATGCGACGAACGGTTTCGCACCACGGCCCCCCACATTTTCGCCGTGGGCGACGTGATTGGATTCCCCTCGCTGGCCAGCACGTCCATGGAGCAAGGTCGACGCGCGATCCACGAAATCTATCAGCTGGAATATCAACCGACCGAGTACATTCCTTACGGGTTGTTCACGATTCCCGAGATTGCCATGGTCGGCAAAACCGAACAACAACTTACTCAATCGCGCGAGCCTTACGAAATTGGCGTCGCCCGTTTTTGCGAGTTGGCCAAGAGCCAGATCAGCGGCTGCCACGATGGAATGCTGAAACTGTTGTTCCACCGCGAAACGCTCAGGCTATTGGGTGTGCACTCGATTGGCGAAGCAGCTACCGAGATCGTGCACATTGGACAAGCGGTCATGGCACTGGGCGGAACCATCGAATATTTCTGCAACCAGGTATTCAACCACCCCACGATTGCCGAGAGCTACAAAGTGGC
>JBFILF010000278.1:0-7597 GCA_041599835.1 Pirellulaceae bacterium | reverse complement strand
TCTGCAGCAGACCGGCCCGATGCAGCGAACCGATAAAATTTTGCAGCTTTTCCAGCGGCAGCTTTTTGGGCGAAAAGCGGTTGTTATACAGGTGCTGAATCTGTTCGAGACTGCGGCGGCCGTCGAGCAGATTCATCACGTAATACGATTCCTCCGGGAACCGAAAGTAATTCAGGCCCACCGGCTCCTTGATCACCCAATAAATCTGGCCTTGGTACCGCTGGCGATGTGCCGTCAAGTCACCGCGCAGCCGCAACCTGACAGGGCGCGAGATGGCCGGAGCCAGCGGAGAAGAAACCGGTGTCGACATCGCCTAAAACAACAGCCGGGATTGGACGAATTCCAGCAGTTCGTGGAACCACGCATAACCCACGGAACTTGTGCCACAGTGAATTTTCGCGGTGACCGCAGCGCCCACGTATAATTCCGGCGCGGTGTCTTGATCAAACTCGGCGACGGCCCGCACCGACGTACCAAAGTTCTGGTGCTCGGAGGCGTGTCCCTCCATCGAAGTGATTTTGCCGCGAAATTTATGTTGCGGATCGGTCACGGCAAAAAACGTTATCTCCGGTTGGTCGTCGGCACGTTGCACGTGCCCGTATTTTCGTTCGGGAATATACAGCTCCATTTCCCACTGGGAGCCCACATCGGCGATCACCAGCACCAGATCCTGGCGAGAAACCGGTCGATCTGACAACTGCCGCTGTGGATCCCAACTGACGACGGTGCCGTCAATCGGACTATAGATCTTCAGTTTTTCCGCCATCTGATTCAGCAACTCGACGTCGCGTCGCAACGAATCCTGCCGTTGACGCAATCGCTCTAATCGCATTTCTGCTTCGTCGGTCCCTTCGCGGTCGCCCGAGTCGTTCGTCATCAGCGCGGCGGCCTCGGTGGTGCGAATGTCTTGATCGATTTCCGCCAGCTGGCCTTTTGCAGAAGCCAATTTCAATTCCAAATCGTCATTTTCCAACTCCAACAGCAGCTCGCCTTGGGCAACTTCTTGTCCGTGATGGATCAGCACGTTTTTGATAACGCCGTCCACGTTGGCATACACATTGTGCTGATCGACGGGTTGCAACTGGCCATCCACCCGCACATCGAATGGGTATGGATAAAACACCAGCAAGGCTGCCAAAATCAGGATCGCCACCAACGCTGTCACGGTCCGCGGTAGCGTTCGGGCTCGCACCAGCCATTTCCACTTGCCGATCAGTTTCCACAATGGCAACAGGAAAATGGAGTGGTGCGATTGGGCGTTGTACAGGGCGCGGGCCAAATTATCGGCAACGACATCCAATTCATAGCGACGCTCGTGACGAGGCACGTCGAGTGTAAACCACTCCAGCACCATCGCGCCGATCGGCTCTCCGACGCGATCGGACGTGTCGGTGGCGGCCTCCGTTTCGGCATCGGAGTGGCTGGCCGGAAACAATGGGATGATCGCCAAGGTCCGGGCATGTGCTTCGTTTTGATAATCATCCACGGCGCGCTGCAATCCCCGCGGCAGGGTTTCGGACTGGCCTGCCAGCCACAGTGTCTGGCCGCCGCGGCATACCAACGATGCCAGCCGCTGTTGCTTTTGAATCACGTTGGAACGGTTGTCAATGTCATCTTGGCCGCTGACGGCCAGCGCCCTCGTCCGCCGCGAATTAAACGACAATACAGACATTCGATCGCAGTCGAATATCGTGCGTCCGTCGTTGGCGGCGATATAGCTGATTTCGCGCGGATTCAGCGAGCCGTGCACGTCGCGAATGAACGCCAGCACCCGCTGTGATTTTTCGTCGTCGGCCTGGCGTTTCCGCAACTCATTGCGGGCGCACCAGCCCAGGAACACTTCTCCCACTTCGTTCAAAAATCGCAAGTAGCCGGTGCGGGCCGCTTCGTTGATGTCGGGTCGCTGGAACAGCTCGATGGCATATCGCCGCCCCGCCACCAGTTCGCCCAATGGATGAATCAACAGCAGGTAAGGCGTCGCGTTGACCAGGCTGGAATCACCGGCGGCTCGCGTGTTGGGTTCAAACGTAATCCCTTGTGTTTTAGAGATAGCGGTCAGCACGACGCGTTCATGCGACTCAAAGTCGCCAGGCTGCAATTCCATCTCGCTGATGGTGGAGCCGAGTTCGGCCAATTTTTTCAATCCGTGTTCCGCATCGTGCTGCCAGATGATGGCGCCGCTGGCGGCCGTTGTCTCCAGCGTTCGCGCCAACAATTGATTCAAAAACTGTTTCTGATCCGTCTCCGTTTTTGCCAAAGATTTCAGCTCAGCCAGAAAGTCCTGGATGCGCCGCCGGGCGGCCTCAAGTTGAGCTGGATCGGGATGTGAGGTGGGCTGCTCGATCATGGAAGCAAAAAAAGCATACCGAGGTAATGGAAATCCAAGTGCTTGTCGCGCTGTGTGGTGTCGGATCGGCAGGCGACGCTTTCATTGCTGGGCGCGAGACAAGCCACCGGCGATGACGATTGGCAAGCAACTTATCCTAGCCCGAGCGGCAGCGGAGTTCAAACGGAATCGTCAAATACCGATCGATGGGCACCGCGGCCCCTGCCCTGCCAAACTGCTTAATCGCCAGCATCCAGATAGGGGTCCCGACCCGACTCTCGCAGCATCTTGTGGTTTTCGCGCTGCATGTGCAGCATCACCTGGCGAAACCGGAAGTGCATTCGCTCGATGATCCGTTGTGCGCGGCGAAATGTTTTGATCCACCATTGAGGGCTGCGGCGGCGATGGAAACGCCGCATCCAGCGGGCCTTCTTCCGCCCGAAGGCCAATTCCAATATTGGATCCTCAACCGAAATGAACTGTTGCGTAGTGCCCGGATCGCCTTGCCGGCCACAACGGCCGAACAGCTGCCGATCGATCCGCGACGAATCGTGTAACTCGGCGCACATCACGTGCAGCCCGCCCAATTCGGCTACGCCTTCACCCAGTTTGATGTCGGTGCCGCGCCCGGCCATGTTGGTGGCTACCGTCACGCGACCGGGCTCCCCGGCTCGCGCGATGATCTCGGCTTCTTGTTCAATATGCCGCGCGTTCAGAACCACGTGTTCGATTTCCGCTTCTTGAAGCAAGTTGGAAAGCTTTTCGGAATTTTCAATGGTGCGGGTGCCGATCAGCACGGGGCGCCCGATTTCGGATATCTGCTGAATGTCGCTGACAATTGCCGCCCATTTTTCAGCCTGTGTGTAGTAGAACCGGCATGGTAACCGATAACGATGCAACGGCTTGTTCGTGTCGATGCGTCTGGTCGATGTGCGGTACACCCTGCGAAACTCCCGCCGGCATTCCCAGGCGGAGCCGGTCATACCGGAAATCGTCGGGTAGCGGTTGATTAACTGTTGCACCGTAATCTGCGCGGCATTGCTGGTTTCAATTTCGATCTGTAAGCCTTCTTTGGCCTCGACGGACTGATGGATGCCGCGGCCCCAACGGCGTCCTTCCGCCAGCCGACCGGTTGCCTCATCGACAATGACAATTTTGTTGTCGCGAATCACGTAATGCTGATCCAGAAAAAATTCGCGGCCGACTTTGATTGCTCGCTCGGAGAATTCGTACATGTCGATCAAACTGCAACCGGCCAGGCTCTCCGGCTTTTCCGCGGCCCGAATGCGCTGCATGCCCGCGTTGGTCAAATCAACTTTGCGCTTTTCGCGGTCGTAAATGTAGTCTTCGCCGTCGATTAATTCATCGATGAATTTGGAGCACCAATGAAACAGCGCCACTTCGCGCCGCTGCGCTTCGCTGGGAGCGGCGCTGATCACCAACGGCGTGCGGGCGTCGTCGATTAACAGACTGTCCGCTTCGTCAACGACCACGAAATGCGGGGCCCGCTGCACATTCAGTTCCCGCAGGTGACCGGCCGCCGTCATGTCGCCAAACAACGTGCGGACCTCCGTGATATGCCGTCGCCTCAATCGATCCCGCAAAAAATCGAAACCGAATTCCCGGCACGTTCCGTAGGTAATGTCGCATTGATAAGCGGCTCGGCGCTGCTCGTCGTTCATCCCATGAACGATCAACCCAACCGTCAAACCCAAGGCCCGATAAATCGGCCCCATCCATTCGACGTCTCGTTTCGCCAGGTAGTCGTTTGCCGTCGCCAGGTGGGCGCCGCGTCCCGCCAGCGCGTGTAAAAACAGCGGCACGGTGGCCGTCAACGTCTTTCCCTCGCCCGTTTGCATTTCGGTGATGCCGCCACTGGTTAGCACCCGCGCTCCCACGACTTGCACCGGGTACAGTTGCATACCGGTCGTTCGAGCGGACGCCGCGTTGATGAGTGGGACGGCCTCGTCAAACAGATCCATCACCGATTCACCCTGTTGCGCGCGAACCATCAACTCCTGGCCGGCGGTCAACAATTGGCGGTCTGAAAGGGTATCGCTGGTGGGTTTGGAAGGTGTTTCCAGTTCGACAGTCATGTTCCAGGAGGCGGGGAATCAGGTTGGTTTTTGCGGTATTGGACGAGCGTGCGGACGAGACCCGATCGTCCAGTATAATCAGTCTGATGGCAAGCAGAAAATTAAATGGTTGGCAGGCAGCACGTCGGACCACATGGTTAATCGCCGCCACGGTGCTGGTGGCAGCAGCAAGCGGCCTGCTGCGGGCGCAAACCACCGAGACTCGTGGCCAGTCGGCAAAACCCAATGTCGTGCTCATCATTTCCGATGACCACCATTGGAGCGATTATTCGTTCCTGGGTCACACCGTTGTGCAAACGCCCCATCTCGATCGATTGGCCCGCCAAAGTTTGCTGTTTCCACGCGGTTACGTCCCCACCAGCTTATGCAGCCCCTCACTGGCAACCATCATCACCGGACTTTATCCCAGTCAACACGGAATTACCGGCAACGATCCGGCGATTCCAGCCAACCTGGCCCAAGCCAATCCGCGCCGCGACCCTCGATACATGCGTCTGCACGCTGACGTCATCGCCCGGTTTGACCGCGTTGCCACTCTGCCGCGACGCTTGGCCGATGCGGGCTATGTAAGTTTTCAAACCGGCAAGTGGTGGGGAGGTCATTTCCAGCGTGGAGGATTCACGGCGGGCATGACGCACGGTGATCCAAACCGCGGTGGACGTCACGGTGACGCGGGCTTGACGATTGGCCGGCAGGGGTTGCAGCCAATCTTCGATTTTATTGAGTCCAGCGACGGCGCGCCGTTTTTCGTCTGGTACGCGCCGTTCCTGCCGCATACACCACATAACCCGCCAGAAAAATATTTGTCGAAATACGTCGAGGGGCGCCCGCCTGCGCTGGCCAAATACTACGCCATGGTGCAATGGTTCGACGAAACGTGCGGTCAGTTGTTGGATTACCTGGACCGCCAACAGCTCACCGACAACACCCTCGTGATTTACGTCAGCGACAACGGTTGGATCCAGCGGACCCCCGACTCGCCGAATTTACCGCCAGGTTGGAACCGGTCGTTTGCGCCGCGATCCAAACAATCACCTTACGAGGGCGGTGTGCGGACACCAATCATGGTGCGGTGGCCCGACAGAGTCATGCCGGCCACCAGCAACCAACTCGCCAGCAGCATTGACATCGTGCCCACGGTGTTGGCGGCGGCCGGTGTCGCATTACCTGCGGACTTGCCCGGTGAAAACTTGCTGGACGTAGCCGACGGGCAAACCCTGGCGAGAAAATATGTTTTCGGAGAAGTTTTCGCGCACGATATGGCCGATCTCCATCGTCCCGACCAAAGTCTGATTTACTCTTGGGCCGCAAACCGGCGCTGGAAACTAATTCAAACTCACGATGGACAGATGGGTCGTTATGCCAATCTCCACCCGCAAACCAAGCGGTCGCCGGAACTGTACGATCTGCTGGCGGATCCCCACGAAACCCGCGACCTGGCCGAGCAGCATCCCCAGGTGGTTCGGGAGATGGTTCAAGCCATCGAGTTATGGCGAAAACAGCTGGCCTTGAGAAACCCGGTTGGCCGATAGCCGAAGTCAGGCCAATTGATTGACAAGAGTGTCCCCATGCGCGTAACGCTCCAGTGCCGGATTGTCCAGCGGTTTGGAATCGTTCAAGGCAAGCAGATCGGTGTTGTTTTACGAGTCGTTCCAATCTCACACAGGGTCGCTCGCGGTTTGTCGTTGATTTATCGGCCAGTTCGATTTAAATTTCTGTCGACGCCCATTTATCTTATCGTCTCCCAATTTCCCGCCCCATGCTGCCCGCACCGGTCATTGAAAACGACGCTCGCCGAATTGAAGCTTTGACCGCGCTGAGGGTGCTGGATACGCCGCCGGAAGAGCGATTTGACCGATTGACGCGTCTGGCGAGTCAGTTTTTTAACGCGCCCATCGCGCTGGTCAGTTTGGTCGACATCAACCGCCAATGGTTCAAGTCCTGTGTCGGGTTGGACGCGATGGAAACGCCGCGCGACATATCCTTTTGCGGCCACGCGATTGTGTCATCGGAAATTTTTGTGATCGAAAACGCGTTGGAGGATCCGCGGTTTGCCGATAATCCGCTGGTCGTTGGCGAACCGCACATCCGGTTTTACGCCGGCCAGCCGCTCAAGGCGTCCGATGGCAGCCTGGTCGGGACGCTGTGCCTGGTCGACCGTCGGCCGCGCTCGTTTTCTGCCGAAGATCGTGCGGTGCTGAAAGATTTGGCGCGGATCGTCGAATCGGAATTAAATCTCATCAAACTGGTGGAGTTGCACGACCAGTTGGTCAAGTCTCAGTCCGAAGCCCAGTTGGCACATCAAGCCATGCGCCGCGCCAAAGATGAGGCGGAGACGGCCAATCAGGCCAAATCGCAATTTCTGGCCAACATGAGTCACGAAATCCGCACGCCCATCAATGCCATCATTGGTTTCGGTGAACTGCTGTCCGATGCGCCGCTGCCCGTGGAACAGTCTGACCAAATCAAAAATATCCGCATCGCATCGGAAATGCTGCTAAGTCTGGTCAACGATGTGCTGGATCTGGCAAAAATTGAATCGAACAAATTGAACTTGGAGGAACAGGATTTTTCGCCGCAAGAATTGTTCAACAATATTATTTGCACTCACGCTTCGTCGGCCGAAGAAAAGGGGATTACGCTGTCGGCCCACCTTTCGGATCAGATTCCTCAATTATTGCGGGGTGATTCATTGCGATTGGCGCAAGTGGCCACCAACCTGATTTCCAACGCCATCAAATTCACGCATCAGGGTGGGGTTACGCTGACGGTTGAGCTGCCCGAACAAAAAGCCGAGGAACTGGTCCTGCATGTCAAGGTGGCCGATACGGGGATTGGACTATCCTCGGAAAATCAATCGCGCATTTTCGAGTCGTTTACCCAAGCCACCGGTTCCACCACGCGGTTATATGGTGGCACCGGATTGGGTTTGTCGATCAGCTATACGCTGGTTGAACGTTATGGCGGTCGAATCACCGTGGAGAGCCGCGCGGGTGAGGGCGCGGAGTTCTGCCTGTGGCTCAGGCGCGCGGCAGCATACGACGAATCGCCGAGCGCACCGGACTTCATGCGGCGCTGGAGCAGCACGCCGTAGATTGGCGTGGATGTTGCGTTGCGGCGCGACGTGCGGCACCGATCTGTCGTATGCTGATCATCACAAGAGCAGCGAATCGCT
>JBFILF010000277.1:0-7619 GCA_041599835.1 Pirellulaceae bacterium | reverse complement strand
TCGTCATCGTCATCGTCATCGTCATCGTCGTCATCGTCGTCGTCATCATCGTCGTCGTGCCATGGCGTTTCGGAGCGTTTTTTCTTGACGAGCGCGACCAGTTCATCAAATCGCGCGTCGGATCGAATATTTTCCAGATCGGGATCGTTTTCAAAAGCGTCCAGCCTGTGGAAACCTTTTTCGACCGACGATTTCAGATATTTGAACGCTTCGTCGTGATTGCCGCGCAGCGAATGAACGCAGCCGACGTTGTAGGTGGCAACGGGCGCGACCCCCTCATACTTAGTCGCCTTTTTGTGAATTTCCAAAGCCTCGTCCAGTTGGCCAGCTCCGTGCAGCGAGTACCCCAGCCGGTACCAGGCGAACGCGTTGCTGGAATCTTCCTCGGTGATCCAACGATAGATCTCGGCGGCTTTGGCGAAATTGTCAGCGCCGATTAGTTGTTCGGCTTCGTCGAGTTTTTCGATGATCTCATCGTCCCCGGCCAGGTCGGCCATGATTTTCGCAAATCGCACATCGGTGTGCAGCGGATGCAGATCGGTATCAATTTCAAATTGATCGAGATCGTCGAAGCCCAGGTCAACGGCTTTTTGTAACGCTTCGATCGCTTTGTCGGTTTGGTGCATTAAGGAATAGGCACATCCCACGTTGTACGTTGCCACCGGAGCGAAATCATCGAATTCAGCCGCTTTGGCATGCAGCTGTACAGCTTTTTTAAGATCGCCATTCATGTGCGCGGCGTAACCATAAAAAAACCATCCCGGCCCGAATTCCGGATACTCGTCCGTAAGATCCGCAAAGACTTCGGCAGCCTTTTTGAAATCTTCCTGTTGAATCAACTCTTGTCCGTGCCGAAACTTATCTTCATCAACTTCTTGTGCCAGCGCGGGCAGGCCCAAACAGCCCAGGACCAATACGACTCCCAGCGCGCGGCATCGGCCTAATAATCCGCCGTTTGTCATGACCAACTCTCCTCGAAAAAACTCGATTAGACATTGCTTGCCGGTTTTGTTCCCAATCAATTAGGTAACCTGCGAAAATAATTGCCATTCACTCATTGTTTCCGTCCACTATCGTCAATGCAATCTGCCGGATACCGGCGGGTGCCGGCAGGGGGGGACGCCTTAAACCGAGCTTAATCCCTGTTCCCGCCGTGCGATTCAGGCATAATAGGCGGTTTGAGAATGCACAAGTGGGAAATTAATTTTGAATGGGGGGATGGTCTTGTCCGCGTCAAACACAGCTGCCTTTGAACACGTCGACTATCTGTGGGACGATCCAATCGCCGCGTCGCTCCAGCCGGTGGAACAACTGGTCTACCGCTCAAACTTGCTGGGACGCGATTGTCGAATCACCAATACCGGTGGCGGGAATACGTCATCCAAGATCAGCGAGACCGATCCGCTGACCGGCCAGTCGGTAGAGATTTTGTGGGTCAAGGGATCGGGCGGAGATTTGCGGACCTCCAAACGCGAAAACTTCGCTTCGCTGTACATGAGCAAGCTGGTGGACTTGCAAACGATCTACAACGATTCGCCTGAGAAGGGCGTAAAGACACCAATCGAAGACCGGATGGTCAGCTATTACCCGCATTGCACCTACAATCTCAACCCGCGGGCTTCCTCAATCGACACGCCACTGCACGCGTTCGTGCCGTTCAAGTTTGTTGATCACACGCACCCCAATGCCGTCATTGCCGTGGCGGCCGCCAGAAACTCGCGTGAGTTGACCAAACAGATTTACGGTGACGAAATTGCCTGGACGCCGTGGATGCGGCCGGGATTTGAGTTGGGATTGACGCTGCAACAGATTTGGCAGGACTCGCCCAACCTGAAAGGCGTGGTTCTCGGTCAACACGGTCTGTTGAACGGTTCCAACGACAACAAGGAATGTTACGAATTGAGCTTGGAATTAATCGAGAGGGCCGCGCAATTCATCGAACAGCACGACCGCGGGGACGAGACATTTGGCGGGCAGAAAGTACAGTCTTTGGATGAAACCGCACGGCGGGCGCTGCTTTACGAATTGTTGCCGTGGTTGCGCGGACAGTTGTCGCAACAGGCGCGTGTGATTGGCACGGTTCAAGCCGACGCCAAGGTGCTGCGGTTTGTCAACAGCCACGACGCCGCGCGGCTGGCCCAGTTGGGCACGTCGTGTCCGGACCATTTCCTCCGCACAAAAATCCGACCTTTATTCGTCGATTGGGATCCTCAGCGCGAAGACGTTGACGCATTGAAACAAAAGATTTCGGCGGACATCGAACAATACCGTCGCGACTACGCCGCCTATTATGAGCGGTGCAAACACGACAACTCTCCGGCGATGCGGGATCCAGCGCCGAGCGTAGTGTTGATCCCCGGCCTGGGCATGATTACCTGGGGCAAAAACAAAAGTGAATCGCGTGTCACCGCGGAGTTTTACAATTGTGCGGTGGAAGTAATGCGGGGTGCCGAAGCCATCGACGAGTACATCGCGTTGCCCGAACAGGAAGCCTTTGACATTGAATACTGGCTGTTGGAAGAAGCCAAATTGCGGCGGATGCCACCGGAAAAACCCATGGCGCGGCGCATTGTGCTGATTGTCGGTGCCGGCAATGGGATTGGCAAAGCGGCCGCGCGGCGGCTGGCAGCCGAGGGCGCGCACATCGTGTGCGCCGATATCGACGAAGCCGCTGCCCAAATCACGGCCGACGAATTGATTGAACAACATGGCCAGGGGATCGGCGTGGCCGGGACGGGAGTTTCCGGTTGCGGACCAGCCATTGCCACGCGCATCGACGTCACTAAACGGAACAGCATCCGTGCCGCACTGGAGGAAACACTGTTGGCCTACGGCGGATTGGACCACGTTGTGATCACGGCCGGAGTTTACGTGCCACCAACGCCGGCGGGAAGCATTGCCGATGAAAAATGGACGGAAACCTTTGACATTAACGTTCGTGGGCAATTCCTGGTGGCCGACGAGGCCCGCAGCATCTGGCAACGGCAGGGCCTGACCGGCAGCCTGGTGTTAACCACCAGCGTCAATGCCGTCGTGTCGAAGTCGGGCAGCCTGGCTTACGACACCTCCAAGGCCGCCGCCAACCATCTGGTCCGAGAACTGGCGGTCGAACTGGCACCGCACATCCGCGTCAATGCCGTGGCACCGGCGACGGTGGTCGCCGGCTCCACAATGTTTCCCCGCGACCGGGTCATTGCTTCGTTAACCAAATACAAAATCGACTTTGCCGATGACGAATCGACCCAGCAGTTGCGAGACAAGCTGGCCAACTTTTACGCCGAGCGCACCCTGATTAAATCGCCCATTCTGCCCGAGCACCAGGCCGAGGCTGTCGCATTCCTCGTGAGCGATCACGCCGCGCGCACCACCGGTCAAATCATTCCCGTCGATGGCGGATTGCAGGAAGCGTTTCTGCGCTAAGGGCAACGCTAGACGTTGGAGAACTCAATCGTCAAATCAGCAGCGGCAATAACCCATGACTAGCGTTTTTGTGGCGGTTGACCTGGGCGCCGAATCGGGCCGTGTAGCGCTGATCGAGCTCCAGCGGGGCGCGATTCGATTTCAGGAAATTCACCGATTTCCCAACGCGCCGGTGGTGCTGCCCAGCGGACTGCATTGGGACATTACCGGGATATGGCGGGAAATTTGCCAAGGCTTGTCGGCCGCGGCCCGTTGGGCGGCAGAAAACAACGCGACCATTTTGTCGATCGGCGTGGATGCCTGGGGAGTGGATTGGACGCTGGTCGGCGCCTCCGGCGAATTGGTCGGTCTGCCGCACGCCTATCGCGACCCGCGAAATGTCGACGCCTTTGATCGGGCGACGTCAATTGTTAGCCCCGAGCAAATCTACCAGGCGACGGGCATCCAAAATATGCCGATCAATTCGCTTTTTTCACTTTACGCGCAAAAATTGCACGGCCCGGAATTGCTGCAGGCCGCCGACCAACTTTTATTTATCCCCGACCTGATGAATTTTTGGCTGTGCGGTAAACGCAACGTCGAGGCGACCGTCGCCTCGACCAGCCAGGTGCTGGACGTGCGCAGCGGGCAGTGGTGCCGTGATCTGTTGGATCGGCTCGAACTACCCGGCCATCTGTTTCGCGAAACGAGTTTGCCAGGTACCACGCTTGGGCCGATCAGTCCCGCGGTCGTCACGGCGACCGGATTGGACCCGGCAGTTCAAGTCATCGCCACCGCATCTCACGACACGGCGTCGGCGGTTGCCGCCGTTCCGGCCGATCCGCAATCGCGGTGGTGTTTTCTATCCAGCGGCACCTGGTCACTGTTGGGAGCCGAATTGGGCGAACCCTGCATTGGGCAGTCGGTTCAATCCGCCATGTTCACCAATGAAGTTGGCGTGGCGGGGACGATTCGCTTTTTGAAAAACATCGCCGGCCTGTGGCTGGTGCAAGAATGTCGCCGCGAATTTGCCAGCCGCGGGCAGGAATACGATTACACCGAACTGGCCGACATGGCCACGCTGGCCGAGCCGTTTCGAACATTTGTCGATCCCGACTTTGAGAGTTTTCAGTCGCCGGGCAACATGCTCGCCAAGATCGACGAATTTGCCCGGCAAACCGATCAGCCGGTACCTGAGACGCCGGGTGATTATTTGCGCTGTTGTTTGGAAGGTTTAGCGCTGAAGTACCGGGAGACGTTGATCAAGCTGGAGCAAACGTTGGGCCAGGAATTTGAAGTGATCCACATCGTGGGCGGAGGCGGCCGCAACGAATTGCTCAACCAGTTGACAGCCAGCGCGACGTCGCGACCGGTGTTGGCCGGACCGTTCGAAGCGACCGCCCTTGGCAACGCGCTGGTCCAGGCCATGGCATTAGATGAGATCGCCAACTTGGAGGAAATCCGCTTGCTCGTCCGCAAATCATTGCCGCCGCGAAAATACACGCCGGAAGACCCGGACATCTGGCGACCGGCCATCGAACGATTCTCCAGTCTTGCCTGCCGGGTAGCTTAGCGTTGAACGGGACGAGAACGAAATATCACGCCGACGGGCAGCGTGGACCGGGCCGCGGCATATCGGCGCGGATTTCGATGGTTCCCAAGACAAGTTGAATGAATCACCGCCGGAGTTACCATCGGAAATTGGCGGGCGACTGGCTACCAACCCGCAGTTGCCGGTTCTCAACGAACGCGGTTTGACTATTATGAAACACGGCCGATTTCGAACCTGCGCCCACGTTGTGTTTAAGGCAGGGATTTCGGCGACGGGCCCGGGTGGATGTAAGTCAATTCACACTGGTCCGGCGGGTTACTCGATTTCTGCAATCGTCATTCAATTATTTGTAATGAATGGCGTGAATGGCAGTCATCCGGTTTACGCACCAGATAATTAACTCGAGAGTTAGCCTGTTGTGTTTCTGAAACGGAAGCGAATCATCCTGATCCTGTTGGTTGTGGCCGTCGGCGTCATAGGGTTTAAAGTCGTCCGCCAATCCAGCAACACGCAAGTGCTGGGAAGCGATTGGGAAACGAATCGTTTGATACCTGTATCGGTTGCCCAGCATAACGAGTGGGATTGGTTGCTGAAAAAGTACGTCGACGATCAGGGCAGGGTTAATTACAGCGCTTGGCAGGCTAGCTCCGATGACCGGCGGCGGCTGAAAGACTACCTGGAGCGGCTGTCTCGAGTTGACGTGGCGCGGGCAACGGACCGGGCCAGTCAAATGGCGTTCTGGATTAACGCCCACAATGCGTTGACCATCCACGGTATTTTGGACGTCTATCCCACCAAAAGCATTCGCCAGTTGACCAATCCCGTTGGGTTCAACATCTGGACGCACCTTAAATTACTGGTGGGCGGACAAGCCCATTCGCTGAGCGACATTCAGCGGCGGTTGCTGCGGCAATTCAACGACCCCCGCGTGCACTTTGCCATCGTCGCGGCTGCCACCAGCGGTTCGCGCTTGTTGAATCGGGCGTACACGGCCAATCAGATCGAGCATCAACTGGAATTGAATACAAAATATTTTTTCGACCAGCCGCGCAATTTTCGTATTGAGGGAACAAAACGAGTTCACCTAAATTCAATGCTTAAATGGTTTGCGCGAGATTTTGGTGACGACTCGGACGAACAGCGGGCGTGCCTCGCTACGTATTTTAATGATCCGTTCACGAAGCATCTGATTCAATCAGCCGATACGGAAATCTCGTACATTCCGTACGACTGGAGTCTCAACGAACAAAAATAATCCCGTCGACTCCAGTTGGTTGAGTGTTTAATTTCAGGCAGGAGCTCACAATGGCAATGGCCGATCCGGTGGAAACCGGTTTGCAGAAAAACACCTCTCTCGACGGCGAACAAGCCGTGCGACAACGTTACTCGGCGGCGGCCCGGAAAACGGAATCGCAATTGTGTTGTGCGGTGTCTTATCACCCCCGCTTCCTGAAAGCTATTCCGGATGAAGTTCTGGAACGCGATTACGGCTGCGGCGATCCCTCGCCGTACATTCAAGCGGGAGACGTCGTTTTGGATCTGGGCAGTGGCGGTGGAAAGCTCTGCTTCATCGCTTCGCAAATCGTCGGTTCTTCCGGGCGCGTGATTGGTGTCGATTGCAACGCCGATATGCTGTCGTTGGCGCGAAAGCACCAGCCTCAAGTGGCCGAGAACATCGGCTACTCCAACGTCGACTTCCGCTGCGGACGTATCCAGGATTTGTCACTTAACTTGGAACGGCTGTCCGAAATGATCGGCGGCCAATCGATCGAAAACGTGAGTGATTGGCTGAAGCTCCGTGAAGTCGAGCAGCGGCTGCGACGCGAAAAACCTTTGATCGAATCGAACAGCATTGATTGCGTGATTTCCAATTGCGTGCTGAATCTCGTTAACCCGCAGGACCGCCAGCAGCTGTTTTCGGAAATCCATCGTGTGTTGAAAGTCGGCGGCCGTGCCGCGATCAGCGACATCGTGAGCGACGAGGACGTGCCGGAGAATTTGAAAAACGACCCGGATTTGTGGTCGGGTTGTTTGGCGGGCGCCTGGCGCGAGGATGAATTTATCAATGAATTTCGGGCAGCGGGGTTTGCCGGCATTCAATTGGTTACCTGGGAACATTTACCCTGGCGCACCGTCCAGGGAATTGAGTTTCGGGCCGTTACCGTGGTCGCCTACAAACCGTCCCAAGACGTGTGCCTCGAGCGCCATCAAGCTGTGATTTACCGGGGACCCTTTGCCCGGGTGATCGACGACGACGGCAATCAATTTCCGCGCGGCAAACGAATCGCCGTCTGCGATCGCACGTATCAGGCGCTTGGCCGACCGCCGTACGAAGGGCATTTCGTAACGGTACCGCCCCGGCAGGACGTGGCACCGTCGACCGCTGTCGAGTTTGATTGCGAGCAACCCAATCGGGTGCGCGAACCGCGCGAAACCAAAGGCCTCCAATGCGTCGACAACCCGTCCCGTTCGGAACCCTGCTGTGGCGACGATTGCTGCTAATCGCCTTCGTTGACCCCGTGTTCTAATACAACTCGTCGTCGTCGATGATTTTGCCGTCCGCCTTATGCAGGATCCGGGCAAAGGTGGTCAAGCTGATTGCCTGATTGACGAAACGTGCCGATCCGTCACAAAACGACAGGTGGCAGCCGCCCGTGTGCGGGCTGGA
>JBFILF010000276.1:0-7625 GCA_041599835.1 Pirellulaceae bacterium | reverse complement strand
TGGCCGGAATCGCCACGATGGGATTGGCGGCGGCTGGCTGGACCTTGGCGGCGCTGATCGGCAGTTCATCACCCTGCACCGGCCGGCGCGAACAAATAGTGTTGTGGGCGATTGTGCTGGCCTGCGCCGCCGCCACCCTCGTCAATCCCTATGGCCTGGCGATGCACGAAGCTTGGATGACCATCCTGCGGTTGAATCTGCCCGAGTTGGTCATCGAACATGCGCCGGTGAAAGTGGATTCGCTGCAGGGTCAAATGGTGTTGGCGCTGGCCTTGTTGTATTTTGTCATCTGGATCACCAGTCGCGCGCCGTTAAACTCGGTAACGGTTTGGATCCCGTTGGTTTGGTTCTGTCTTGCGTTGACGCGAATTCGCCATGCACCGCTGTTTGCCGCCGCCGCGGTGCTCGCCATGGCTGAGATGCTGCCGCGGTCTATGGTTGGCACGTGGCTGCGTGGTCGCGGTTGGTTCCCCGAGTCAAAGCCGCCGGGCAACCATTCCCGCCAACCGTCGCGATTGGCGTGGTACGTATTGCTGATTCCCGTGATCTTGATGGCGGCAACCATGTGTAGCCGGTGGGCGGTGTTTTCGGCGGAACCGGGCCAGAACTGGGCGCGACCGCATGGTTCGGTCTGGCCAGAAATGACGCCATATCAGATCAAAACAATCATCAAGCAGCACGGCGTGCACCGAATTTTCAACGATCAGAAATTCGGCGGTTTTTTGATTTTAAACGTCCCGCAATCCAAAATCTTTATCGACGGCAGATGCGAATTGTTTGGCGAGCCGTTTATGCGCCGCTACATAGAGGCTCGAAGCGACCCTTCGATTATTAGGCAATGGGAAGTTCGGTATGCCTTCACATGTGCGTTGACCAGAAAAGGTTCGGCGTTTGATCGATACTTTGGGAACTCGGACCGGTGGGTGAACGCTCAAACATCTCGGCAAGCAAATTTGTACGTCCGTTCGAACAGCAGGCCCCACAGCCAAGATGAATGACAACCAAGCCGAATCACCGAGCCTTTCCATAGGCGACTCGACGCGATTCCGGGGAGTCGGGCGGCAACCGGCCCGCTGGGTCCTCGCCGGCTTTGTGGTATTTTCGGCGCTCTGCGTTTACATCAGCCTGTCGCCGCATCGAATCGCATTCTACGACCGAGAAAAAAAACCGTCTGATCTGGAACTATATTGGGCCGAAGTTCAGCGAATCGCAGACGGCCAGCGATATTACGAAGCCGCAGCGATCGAACTCAGTTCCCGCGGCTACCCCACGCAAAGTCCGTTTAATTTCCGCATGCCGCTGCCCATGTGGCTGTTGGGAATATTGCCCCAGCCGGAGATCGGCGGGTGGATTCTCGCCGGGCTGGCGGCAACACTATTGATCGCCGGCGTCGTGGTGATGCGCCGCGAATCAAACGTGGTCTCAGCACTGTTGCTTGGCATTTTTCTGGGAGGTGCCGTCATTCCCTGCATGGTGCCGATTCTGTACGTCGAGCCCTTGTTGTGGAGCGGCACGTTGATGGCATTGTCGTTGATGGCGTTTGCATTTCAGCGACCGGCAGCGTCGGTGGCGTTTGGCATCGCCGCTTTGTTTTTTCGCGATTTTGCCGGTTGGTATTGCCTGATCATGGCGATCAGCGCCGCGCGGCGGCAGCGACGAGCGGAATGCCTTGGCTGGGTGGCCGGGATAATTGCATTCGGGCTGTTTTTTGTCTGGCACACAGCCCAGGTGACCCGGTTTGCGGGAGAGCAGGATGTGGCTGATGTCTCAGCGTGGATGCAATGGAATGGATTGCCGGCTGTGATTGCCATGAGTCAAATGAACGGATTCCTACTGCTGTTACCACAATGGGTAGCGGCGATTTTTTTGTCCGCGGCGCTTCTCGGGTTTGCCAGCTGGCACACGTCGTTAGGACGGCACATGTCGCTGACCGTGGTGGGTTATCTGATTGTGTTTTCGATTGTGGGAAAAGAGGTCAATCAGTATTGGGGCAGCCTGTTTGCTCCGTTACTGTGTTTTGGGGCCGCCCGCGCCCCCTCGGCATTGCGCGACCTGTTTCGCGCGAGTCGTTGACGGAACAGATTTTGAATCGAGGCGAAAAAACAGTTGTCAGTTTCATCCACTTCATCAACGCCAGCCAGCTCTACGCTGCCTTGGACGGTTTCCCTGTCCATGTTCTTAATTGCGATGGCGGTGCTGATATTGCAGATTTCCATTACGCGCGTGATGTCCGTGACGGTCGGGTACCATTCGGCATTTATCGTGATTGCCGTCGTCATGCTGGGGTTGGCGGCATCGGCCGTCCGCGCGTTTGTTCACATGAATCGGGACAATCCCGTAACCGCCACCGCGGCCATCGGAGGTGCGTATCGCGCGGCGTTGCTGACGGCACTGGTGACAATGGTTTACGTGCACGTGGTGGCGCGGGACTGGGGGCCGCTTAATCACAATGGGATACGCATGACGGTGGCAGCCATGTTGTTTTATCTGCCGTTCGATCAATGCGGTTATGCAATCGCCATTTTGTTGCGGCATTATGCGAAAAACATTTCTCGATTGTATTGGTTCGATCTGGCTGGCGCGGCGGCGGGCTGTCTGTTGGCAATTCCCTTGCTCAATGCTACCTCGGCGCTAAATGTCTTGTTGGGATGTGCCTTGTTGGCCGGTGTGGCAGGTTTGTTGTTGTCGCGTGAATACCGCCGATGGAAGTGGTTGACATTTGGAGGGGGGCTGAGTTTCGTATTGGCGGGTGTGTTGCTGGTAGCCGTGCTGGTCGTGCCAGAGCTAACAAGGATTCCGTTTGCCAAAGGATTGGATCAACGCAACGTGCTGTGGCAAAGTTGGAATTCGCTGGCGCGCGTCTCCGTGTTGCCGGCCGTTCCAGGCCTGGAACAAGGTTTGACTGCCTACCAGTCGGCGCTTGCGGATGCATCGTTTGACCCGGACTCAGCTCAGCGATTGTTGCAAGCCGGCTGGGGCATGAGCCGCGTTTATCGAGGGCACGTGCCACCGATCCTCTGGCTGCAGCTCGACACGGATGCCGGCACCCAAATCGTCAAACAGTCTCCAACTGAAGAATTGGAATTTCTCGGGTGGGATGTGACCGCTGCCGGTTACTGGTTGACACCGCAGCCCGATCGAGTGTTTGTCGTCGGCGGTGGTGGGGGCCGCGACGTGTTGGTCGCGCAAGTATTCCAGGCCGGCCAGATCGATGTTGCTGAACTGAATCCCGACGTCATTGATGCCGTCGAAGAAGTATTCGCCAGTTTCAGCGGCCGACCTTACTCGGCCCCCAATGTGACGCTCAAAATCGGCGACGCCCGCCGGCACTTGACCAACCGCGACGACCAATACGACTTAATTCAAATGTCGATGATCGACACCTGGGCCGCTGCGATGTCCGGCACACTCGTGCTATCGGAAAACGCGCTGTACACGATGGAAGCGTTTGATCTGTATTTGGAATCTCTTAAGCCCAACGGCGTGCTCAGCATTTCTCGTTGGTACGATGCCAGGCAATTTGGCGAGACGGCCCGCGTCATCAGCCTGATGGGTACGGCGCTGCGAAACGCCGGTATCCAGCAACCCGAAAACCATATCGCCGTTCTATTAAATAAGGGCTACTTCGGCGGGACAATTGCAACCTGTCTCCTTTCCAAGTCGCCCCTGACCTCGACGCAGATTCGTTCACTAGCTGACGTTGCCGCTCGAATGCAATTTACCCTGGTCTGGCCTGCCGATGTTCAACCCGATGTGGGTTTTGACGTGCCGCGAGTGGCCCGCGGGGAATTGGAGGGATTGGCCCATTTTGATTTGAGCCCGCCGACTGACGACCGTCCGTTTTTCTTTAACTTGAAGCGTCCGCTTGCCGGATGGATCAAAGCCATCCAAACCGGCGATATGCAATATGGCAGTGAATCAATCTTGATTCTGTTGGCCATGTTACTGGCAATGGCCCTGGCCAGCCGTTTGTTTGTATTTCGCCCCTTACAAAACTATCACCGGCAGCAACAATCGCAAAATGCGGATTCCAAGCATCGGACAACAGATGGACGCATCCGATTCGCTTCGTACTTTTTTGCGGGTATTGGGGTGGGCTTTATTCTCGTCGAAATGGCCTTGATCCAGCGCTATATCGTTTACCTTGGGCATCCAACATACGCCATCACCATTGTGCTGTTCACTTTGTTGTTGTTTAGCGGCATGGGCAGTTATTTCACGGCCAGATTCGACGATCGGCAGTTGGGCACGATTGTCCGCTGGTCGGCAGGTTGCATCATTTTGGCAATTGCCCTGACAGCGTGGGCGGTGCCCGGCTTATTGGCGAATACGCGGCACTGGCCCGACGCGGCGCGGATTGCCATGTCAATGGTTTTGGTCGCACCCGCAGCGTTTTGCATGGGCATGTTGCTGCCCTACGGTATGCGATGCTTGAGCCAGCATCGTCTGGATTCCATGATCCCGTGGATGTGGGGACTCAACGGTGTGTTCGGCGTGATGGGAACAATTATTGGCACCGCCATCGCGTTGTTCGGTGGCTATACGCTGGTGTTCGCGGCCGCAGTCGCCGCCTATCTGGTGGCGTGGGTCAGCATGGAAAAGCTCCGTCCTGGCGAGGTGACCGAAACAACTGCTGATGCATGACGTGTTGCAGCCGTTGTCAATCCTGAACAGATTTTCTGGCCACCGCTGCCAACGAGCATCCGATGATCGGCCGCGGCATCAATCGACGCTCCAGCCACATCAGTGCCCGCAGTATCCGGTCGCTGATCGGACTGGGCTGGAACCCGCGAGCAATCACTCGTTGCGAGTCAGTGAATTTCATCATCAGCTTGCGCACTGCCAGTACCGGGATGGTCGTTAAGCCCCAGTATTGGGTCTGGCAAACCTCGTATCCAGCCTGCATCAGCTCGTCGCGCAGGATTGTTTGGTTGTATCGTTTGACATGCCCGGCCACTTCATCATAGCGGCTGAACAACCACTGCAGTGATGGAACGTTTAACACAAGCAAGCCCCCGTCCCGCAAATGAAAGGAAACGGATCGCAAAAATTCCACTGGTTTGTCGATGTGCTCCAGGGTGTCGAGCAAAAATATCGTGTCAAAAGCTGATTGCCACTGGGCGCGGCGATCGTGTATGTCGTATACGAACAAGTCGCCCTGCCCTGGCGGCGCGGACTGCAGTGCTCGCTCGTCCAGATCACATCCGTGAACCGGCTGATTTAGGAACGATTCCAGCTGTTGCCGGGCGGTGCCGTTGCCACAGCCGATTTCCAGCAGATGCCCGCCCAAATCCTGTGAACTCAACAATGCCCGCAGCACCTCAAACCGCCACTGAAACCAAAAATGATCGGGCGATGAATGTTCAAACCACTCGCCCGCCATATTGACCTCGGCGGGTTTTGACAAATGCTGGACGACCAACTGAAACCTCGATGTTAACGTGGCGTAATCACGGCCAACGCCACCGACTGGCGGCTATGTATGCCATTGATGCAAGCTGTGCCGCCTGGTCCAGTTAGGCCTGTCGAATCACCTGCGCTGGCAGGATACGTGGAAAGCGGGCCGCATCACTACCCATTGTAATCGGCTTGGCAAGCCGCATGAGTTTCAGCGTAAAATGAAGTTTGCATTCGATGCACAGAAATAGAAAGTCGCATGATGCCAAACGACATCGAATTGAGTTTTGTCGTACCACTCTATAACGAACAGGAAGTGATCGATGAACTGATCTCGCGGCTGCAACAAACCATGGACACAGCCGGCTTTGCCTGCGAGGTTATTCTGGTCGACGATGGCAGCCGCGACGATACGGGCACGAGGATTGAGACGATCTGCCAATCCGATCAGCGGTTCCGGGCAGTCATTTTTTCGCGCAACTTCGGCCACCAGGCCGCCGTCAGCGCAGGTTTGCAACATGCACGCGGACACAGCGTCGGTATTTTGGACGGCGACCTGCAGGATCCCCCCGAGTCGCTGCTGGATTTTCACAAAAAGCTGAGCGAGGGATACGACGTGGTTTTCGCGGTGAGAAAAACCCGCAAAGAGAATGTGCTCAAACGCTTTTGCTACTGGTTTTTTTACCGGACGCTCCGCCGCCTGGCCAGTATCGATATCCCGTTGGACAGCGGCGACTTTTGCGTCATGAATCAAAAGGTCGTGCGTCACATCAACGCGATGCCGGAACGACATCGATTCATTCGCGGCATGCGCAGCTGGGTCGGGTTCCGCCAGACTGGTGTCAGTTATGATCGCCAACCGCGCGTCAAAGGACGTTCGAAATACACGCTGCCCAAATTGATGCTGCTTGCCACCGACGGGTTATTGACCTTCAGCGAAGCCCCACTGCGAATCGCCACCGCGGCCGGATCGCTTGTCGCCGTCGCCTCGTTTATCTGGGCGATTTACATTCTCATCTGGCGCCTCACCGGTGACACATCCGAGCTGGCGGGTTTTGCCACCATCGCCTGCGGCATGTTTTTTCTGGGCGGAATTCAACTGCTGTGCTTGGGCATCCTCGGAGAGTACGTGGCTCGAATTCATAACGAGGTAAAAGGACGGCCGGTTTATGTAGTCGATCGCAAAATTGGATTCAATCCCGAATCGGACGCGATTTGATACGATCACGGTTCAGGTTCGTCTACGCGTCGCCAAATCGTGAATGCATAAGTTCTGTTTTTTGGAAAATCGGAGAACGTCTGGTAAATCAATTCAAACGCGTCGATCCGCTCCGGTAATCGTTTGCCGGGAAATAGCACCAGGTATTCGCAGTTCAGCACCTCGTCCGGATCAGTCCACGCGCACCAATCGACGTTGAGCCAATCGTAACGACCCTGAAACGCATACCAGTGACGGTACGATACGCCGACGGTAGCGTCTTGCGGAATCAGTTCAAGCACCTGTTGGTAAGCGGAAGGTGCCCGTTCATCGTACGGCAGTCGCGACGACAACAACGCATAACCTGCCACGGTTTTTAGCGAAACCAGCACGCAAATTGCCACGGCCACCCATCCGGGCCAGGTCGCCATTCGAGCGCCAGCCCGTTCGACGAACTTGCCCATCGCCAGTCCGAAACAGGGCAACAACAGCATTTGTGCTGTACCGAGGTAGGTATATGCGGCTGGTCGAAGTCCGGCGACCGCCAAGATTCCAAAAACGCCGGTTGCATAAATGGCAAGCGCATCGGGAGAAACATCTCGCAGCCCCTTACGCAGCACAAACATCGGGAAAAAAACAACAATTACAATAGTGGCAGCGTGCTGGGGCGAGTTGTAACTAAGAGTGTTCGCCAAAATTGAAACATGGTCGGCCAGCGTCCCCGGTTGGATGTCTCGGTGATACCGCAGCACCATAAAAAACTGCTCATCCATAATCCCCGGATACGTCCATTCCATCCAGGCGAACCAGATGGCGAACAATGTCGCGGCCACCGCACCGGCGACGAATAGGCCAGAGGTTTGCCGCCCAATGAGTTTCACAACCGGTGACGCGGCGGATTGACGGACCAATTCGAACAGGCTGCGAAAACCGACAAAGGCCGCGGCCAATACGCCAACCCAGGGTACCGTCAAGGCCGCGGCACCAACCAACAATCCGCTAATCGCGGCGCGAACCCATACGCTGGACG
>JBFILF010000275.1:0-7629 GCA_041599835.1 Pirellulaceae bacterium | reverse complement strand
GCAGATCATGTTCTTTGCCGGGCGTCATGAATGCTTGCCACCGCTCCATCATTTCGGCATCGAATTCCTGAGCAAATCCCGTTTGGATACTTGTGCAAAACACCGCCATCAATAGACCGCAACTGATCAATGCCTGTTTCATTTTGATTGCTCCCCAAGTTCACGAAGAAGAAATACGCCTCAGGTGAATTTGTAACGCCCATCCCGGCGGCAACCCGATATGGTAACACTTGCCGTGCCCGGACGCATCCAAAAAGAGGTTCCCATTGCCATAGGGCATCGGGCGCGCGGTCAGTGCGGCGGCTTTGGCCCGCTCGTCAGCATTGCAGACTGAGGATTTTCCGAAGCCCCGCGCGAGAGCTTACCCGACGCCCGTGCCCACGTTGCGCGATAAACGCGTTGACATTTGGAAGCTTACGAGATTCGTTGCTTGGAGAAGCGTATGTGGGCCGTCACTCAAATTTCAGATCGATGCGGCGGCCGCTGACCGAGCTGTCGTTGGCGCTAACTAAAATCTTCATCGCACGGCAAGCGTCTTCCAGGTCGGATGTATTTTGAACCAGGCTAGTGACGGCGCGGTGAAAATGGGTGAGCAGCTGTTCGCCCTCGCTCAGATCCGAATCCAACGACTCGGTATGTTGGCCGGCATCGTCGAACCAGATTAACTTGGAGGGCAAATCGATAAAGGCGATTCCGTTCTCACAACAGACCTGAATGGAAGCCGGGCGGCGAAACGACAGCGCTTCATTCCAGCGCAGCGGGATGTAGTGGCCAATGCTCATCTGCGCGTTGGCCGAAAGGGATTCCGGTTCCCCCCCGTCAAACTGCAGACTCACCATTTGGTAATAGCCGGTTAAATTGGCCATCGTCGGCCGGTGAACGGCGCTGACCAGCGACGTCGGATCGCGGCCCACCAGGTAACAGCACCAGTCGATCAATTCCATCAAATACCTCCAGGTCAGCGGGCAGTATTTGCCGCGCCGCAAATGGGAGGTCTGCTGTTCGGAGTACATCCGCTCGTGGCAAAACAACTGCGTGGGGCGGCCCAGCCGCGTAGCCATCAACTCTTTGAGACGCAATGTGGCCGGGGCATGGCGGCGGGGCAATTCAGCCATGAACGCCACGCCGGACTGGCGAACGCGGCGGCGGATTTCGTTGATTTGCTCCGGCGCGATGTCCAGCGCCGCCGAACTGTAGACGGCTTTGCCGGCCTCGCAGGCAGCCAGAATCGGTAACGGGCCCACCCAGTCCGGCGCCAGCGCCAGGACCGCTTCGATATCGTCGCGGGCAATCATGGCGCGAAAGCCGTCCAGGGGCACCGCACCGAAATCCTGCGCCGCTTGCTCGGCTTTTTGGGCCACTTCGCAACAAATGGCTCGCACTTCGAATCGATCTGACAACGACTTCAGCGCCGGGCGGTGCCGCGAAGTCCACTGGTCTCCCAGACCGATTAATCCAACTTTTAGCTTCATCAGTGATGAATTATGTGCGCCAACGGGTTGATCCGACAAGCATTTAATGGGCCAGCGAAATCCGATTCCGGCAAATAATGCAAGACTTGGTCCATCGGCCGCTAAACTCGTCAGGCTTCGGGCCATTGGGGGCGAATTCTCCAAACTCGACGCGGGCTCGACCCATCTGCCCCGCACCGTAGCGCCTCGACACGACGTGGGCGACGTATCCGTTTGCCCCTCCAGAAATCTACGCGAGTCCGGATACCAAACCGAATACGCTGGCGATATTGCCCCCTGTCAAACTTTAACGGCGATGACAATTTTAATCGCGACTGACCGCGAGGGGCCTGCCGAGCTCAACCCTTCGACAATCGGGAACATTTGAAAAGTTTGCCAAGGTTACGCCACTGCTGGCGGTTTTGTGATGTCTTTGGAGTAAATGCTTGAATGCTGTGTGGCGTACGCCGCCGATAACTGAAGTGGGCGGGTGGCGTCAAAAAAATTGCCGTGGGGCGCCATTTGCCGGTTACGCATTGTTCGTTAGCTGGGGATTCCTAATCGCCAACACATCCACCCCTTTTGAATTTCCATCTTTGTGAACTCCCTGTCTTGCTAACGAGACTTTGCCCAAAGCCGCGTCGACTCGCCATCACCCATGTCGCGCATCCAGCACCTAGCTGGGCGTATTCAAGGAGCGAATTATGAATTTTATTTCGGCCGTACTTATCATCGCTGCAACTTCAAATTCCAGCCAACCCACCGATTACAAAACTGCCTACCAACGCGCGATGAACGACGACCAGCCCCTGTTAGTACTGGTCACGGCCGAATGGTGTCCGCCTTGCCGTATTATGAAATCGACGACGATCCCAAAAATGGTTGCGGACAATAAATTCAAAGAAGTCCATTTTGCCACGATCGATCTGGACAAGAAGGCCAAAACGGCGCGGAAATTAATTGGCAACCGCGGCGTGCCCCAGTTGATTTTGTACGAAAAGAAAAACGGCGCCTGGTCAGTAAAACACCTGGCCGGTTTCCAGAGCGCGGCCAAAGTGGAATCGTTTATCGGTTCGCCATCGTTGCGGACGGCCCAGGCGAATTCCTCGCTGGCCATTGGCCAGTAGTTGCGCCAGCCAAAAATCGGTTCAACAGTCGATCAACCCTCGCGGCACTGGTGGGGCCGAGTCCCAACGCAGCGGTTTGCGTTAGAATTCGGGCCTCCCGGTGAATTTGGCGAGGGTTTTTTCGTTTGAGCCGCAGACCAGAAGTTTCCGTAATCATCCCGGTGTTGAATGAACAATCATCGGTTGCCGCTGCCGTGGACGCTGCCTGGCAGGCCGGTGCCGACCAGGTGGTGGTGGTCGACGGCGAAAGCACGGATCAAACGGGGGAAATTGCTGCGCAATGCAATTGCCTGTACCTCACCAGTCCGCCAGGTCGCGGCATTCAGCAAAATGTCGGCGCGGAATATTCCGCGGGACACGTTTTGTTATTCCTGCACGTCGACTGTCGCCTGCCATCCCAGGCAATTGAGCAAATTCGCCATTGCGTCGCCGTCGAACAATGCCGTTGGGGTTGTTTTCAGCAGCGCATCGACGCCAACGCATGGATCTACCGCTGGCTCGAATCGGGCAACCGCAAGCGTGTGCGGTGGAGAAATCTGGTTTATGGCGACCAGGGACTGTGGGTCACCAAATCGTTATTGGACGAGGTTTCGGGAGTTCCCCGCGTGCCGATCATGGAAGACGTGATCTTGTCGCTGCGGCTGAAAAGACTCGCCAAGCCCGGGTTGTTGCCGGGCCCGTTGCACGTTAGCCCACGCCGCTGGCAAGCCCACGGGGTTGTGCGGCAAACCTTGCGAAACTGGTTGTTGTATGGATTGTTTCGACTGGGCGTCCCACCCACCCGTTTGGCGCGATATTACCAACGCCGCTGACGATGTCGCACACAGCCACCTTATGAACCATGGGGCCCTGTTTTAGGGCGATCATCGAAAACGCCGCCTGTATCGTGGAGAAATCGGCGCGCCGGCGAACTTTTCGGCAAGTTAAAATGTAGTATAATTAGGGAATCTTTCCGCTTGTGTGCCCAGTGTGCCCGCGTTAACGTGCCACCATCTGCTGGCGTGTGAGAGCCTCGTCAGGCCGATCTGTTGTCTTGGTAACCACAACAACTGGGAAACCACGAACGACCGACCTGCGGGCGAATACCGATTGGATGATCATTATGAAACCTACCACTGCTATTTTTCGTTACTCACTGATTATCGCCTTAGCGGGCGGATGTTGTCTGGCGTTGAATATAGGATGTTCGCCAGATTCTCAGCCCGCCAAAAACCTCGACCAGCGCAGTCCCACGCCTGACTTGGACTTTGTGCAGTTACTGGTCAGCTCCGAGGAGTTGCTGCTGGAATTGACTCCCAAGCTGAAATGGTTGGCCAAAGACATGATGAACCTGCAGCTGCCGGATCGGCGAGGGAAACGGTTATTTGCCGCAGAAGTGCAACTGAATGAATTGGCGGATTCCAGCAACACCACTTCGGTGGTCGCCAACCTCCCGGAGGTGGTCGACCGGACGTGGTCGGTCGATGCCGAATTGCGTCGAGCCAGTCGGAACGATTTGGCCATCTGGCCCGAATTCCTCGGCGACGTGGACTATTTCGTCAACGCCAAGTTTTACCTGATCGACGGCGACATTCCGGGCGAAGCGCTCGATTCGTTTCACTCGAAAATGGGATGCGCGGCGCTGGCAAGAATGAAGGACGGAAAGTTTCGGTCCGTGTCGGCCAAGCTCGACGTGGACTGGAAAAAGGATCCGAGTCCCCAGGAGGACTGCAACGATTGGCAGATCGTCAAGTGGAAAGTGAAAAGTTTTCACGCCCTGGAAGCCGAAAAGCTGCTGTTTGAAGACGTCTTGTCCAGCGCGATTCCGGATCCGCAGGTCCGCTTGCGCGCCACGCGTTCATTGCACCACGAGTTTTTCGTCGACCAATACTTTAAATTCGTCAACGGTGAGATCACCACCATCGTTGAGCCCTTCGACTATTCTATTTTCTTTCCGGATGTGACCTTCGAACCGCCCGGTTTGTCAGTCGTGGACATTGATCAGGACGGCTGGGACGACCTGTACGTTTGCATGCACCGCGGCAAGAACATGCTTTTTCACAACCAAGGTGACGGGACCTTCCGAGAAATCGCCGCGTCGCTGGGTCTGGATTTCGAAGGCGACTCGACCAGCGCCGCGTTTGCCGATTTCGATAACGACGGTGACCTGGATATGTTGCTGGGCCGCGGCAGGCAGCGGTCGCGATATTTGGCCAACGAAGACGGTAAGTTTGTCGACCGGTCTGACGTGTTGTTCGACGGCCCGCTGCCGTTCATGGTAACGTCGATTGCCGTGGCCGATTACAACCTGGACGGGTTGTTGGATATTTATCTGGGAACGTACTGCCCGATCGAAGGCGGTCAGGGCGCGGCTCAAAGCATGAACCCCAAATGGGTCGACGCGTTCATGACGCCCGAGCAAGGTGAAGAATTGAAGCAGCGATTGCGTCAGGCCCACAAAATTCTCAACATGGTCGGACCGCCGAATGTCCTGTACGAAAACCTGGGCAATGGCAAATTCGGCATGTCCAAATTCAACAGCCAGTTGGAAAGCTGGAAACGTTGCTTGCAAGTCGCCTGGTCCGACTACGACCAAGACGGTGATCCAGACGTTTACCTGTCCAACGATTACGCCCCTGACCAGCTGTTTCGCAACGACCGTGAACAGGGTTTTGTCGAAGTGACCGAAGAACTGAAGGTCGACACGCTGGGGTTTGGCATGGGCGTCAGCTTTGCCGATTACAACAACGACGGGCACATGGATTTTTATGCCTCCAACATGTTCAGCAAGGCGGGCAGCCGGATCACCGCGAAGGTGCCAGGCATTGACGACCGGTTCAAGGCGATGGCCTACGGTAATTACCTGTATGAATTTGACGGCCAGCAGTACCACCAGAAATCAGGATTCCCCGGTGAGCCGCTGGCAGTATCCAAGGCCGGCTGGTCGTGGGGCGGCCAGTTCGCCGATTTCAACAATGACAGTTTCCTGGATTTGTACGTCACCAACGGGTATCACACCGCGCCGCCGTCGTTTGCCGACGATATGGATTTGTGAAGTAATTTTTGGCGTACGGTCGTATGCTCTGACACCCGTTTGGATCGCGATTTTCGTTACTCTGATTCGTGGCTCAAAGATGAACTGACGGGCAAAAAGAACGAAGAGATCAACCGCTTTGCCTTGCCGGCGGAGAAGCTGGCGCGGACGTCGCTTAGCGGTTACGAAAGAAACAAACTGTTCATCAGCCAACAGGCCACCCAGTTTCACGACTTGTCCGGCATCTCGGCGACGGACTCCATTTGCGACGCCCGCGGATTCGCACTTTGGGATTACGACCGCGACGGTTGGCAAGACATTGCCCTGATCAACGTCAACGCCCCGGTGCTGGAGTTGTTTCGTAATAACATGGCGACCTTCAGCAACCGGTCGCCGGCCGGCATGTTGGCGGTTCGCTGCATCGGCGGTCAAAAATCGGCTGTGGCCAATCCGGAGTTTTCACCGCGCGACGGGATCGGGGCCAAGATATTCGTGAAGCTGGCGGACACGACACTGTTCCGCGAATTGCATTGCGGCGAAGGGTTCGGCGTACAGAATTCCAACACGCTGGTCTTTGGTCTGGGCTCCGCTGAAAAAGCAGACGTGATCGAGATCCGCTGGCCGTCGGGCAAACGGCAAACCATCGACGGCGTGGCTGAGGGCAGTTTGGTGACTGTATTCGAAGATCCTGCCGACGGTGGCGAAAATGGCTTCGCCGTAGAACCCTATCGCAAAAACGTCGATGCGCGGTCGCTAACGGTCACTCCGGTGCCGACCGACAAAATGGACCTGCACGGCCAGGCAAACCTGGTTTCCGATTTGGTGATGTACACGTCGATGGCGACTTGGTGCACGTCCTGTAAAGAACACTTGCCGGACCTGCAGCAGCTGCGGAAAAAATTTGATCCGGATCAACTGGCCATGTTCGGCGTTCCCGTCGACGTGGCGGATGACGCGACCGAGCTGCAACAATATCAACAGGATTTCCAGCCGGCTTATCGAATACTGGACCAGTTGAACGAGTCGCAGCGCAACCGCTATCAGGATTACATCATGGAGCGGCTGAAAACCGAAGCGCTGCCCACAACCATCATCACCAATCGGGCCGGTGAGATTCTCCACGTGCAGACCGGATTGCCCAGCATCTCGCAAATCAAGCTGATGATGAATCAACTCAGTCCGTAAATCCTCCGTGTTCTCCGCGTCCTCCTGTCAATTGAATAGGCAAAGACGGTTTTTCACAGGAGGTCACTGAGATTGCCGAAAGTTGCGTGACTTCTGCCGCTTCTGTTTTTTGGTTCCTGTTGGCCTCCGCTCCCTCCGCGTTCTCCTGTCAATTGAATAGGCACAGACTGTTTTTCACAGGAGGTCACCGAGGAAACAGAGGTAAGAATTTTTTTTTATGCGTGACCAACCGTGTCATCTGGCCAGTTTCTGATGTAACTGGGATCGGCTGGCCTGGGTAGGTGATCGCGTGGCGAGCACCGCCGGTCGTTCTTACAAACATTTTTGGGGAGAGCCGCCATGACCACGGCAACGCAAAACACGCCGATCAAGTCGTTTCGTATCAGCAATGTGTCGGTAAGCATCTTTGAAAATGAAGTTGAACGGGACGGGCAAACACGCAGGTTTTCCAATGTCAAACTGGAAAAGGGGTATCGCGATCGTTCGGGTGCGTGGAAGAGCACCAATTCATTCTCGCTAGATGAACTGTTGCGACTGCGATTGTTGATCGATAAGAGCATCGATTGCCTGGTGGAGCACCCGCAGTCGACCAACGCAACCTAACCACCACTTCCTACAGATACTGAACGGCTTGTCTCGAAAACCCGCTGCATTGGCCGAAGCCGGGTTTTTGAGCATCGTTCGGCTGCGCAACCCGCTTCAAAAAAGTTTTTGTTCTCAAGAAACTATTTTGGGCGGCGCCCGAAAGGGAACGTGTGGAATTCGTCCCGGAGTCGAAAGCCGGTCGGGCTCGGCGCGAGTGTTTGACGGAACGCTCAACCCAAACCCAGAAGACTCGCTGCACGACCGCCTG
>JBFILF010000274.1:0-7637 GCA_041599835.1 Pirellulaceae bacterium | reverse complement strand
GTGGGGATGGTCCGCAAGGCGGCTGCCGGAACCAACATCGTCATTACCGGGATGGCCGGGGATTTCATATTGCCGGATATCCAGTTGAATAACGTGCCCGTCGACTCGGCATTGGATTGCATCGTCCGGGCCAGCCGCGACCAGCTGTCCATGTACTACTCCGACCATGTCGTATTCGTGGAAGACGATCGACAGCCCCCTACCACGGGCGTAACGGTCATTAACGTCAAACAACTGCTGGCGTCGGTAGACAAGGCCGACGTGCTGACCGCCATCGAAGTGGGCATGGAAATGCAAGGCGAGCAACCCGTCAAAATCGAATTGAAACTGCACGAGGAAACCGGGTTACTATTTGTAAAGGGCCTGCATAGTCAAACCCACTTGGTCACTGAAATCGTTAACCAGATGATGATGGGCATTCCGTCTGGTGGACTTGGCGGAGGAGGCGGATTTGGCATGTGGACGCCGGGCACAGGACCAGCACGTACCGATAGCGGCAAGTCGGACAAAAAACAGCCTCCAAAGAACAAGGATAACTAACCGCGCGTGTTGGTGGGCGCATCATGCGGCGCATTTTGGCAGTCGTAGCTGCGGATTAACTTGCGTCCTGGAAGGCTTCATCAACAGAGCCGCGACCGTGAGAGAGCGATGACGACTGCAGCACCGCACCGCGGTTCAACCCTCCCTTACGGTCGGGGCTCCGTTACTGCGGCGGATTTTTTTTTGCCATAAAATAAATTCCATGACAGGCTGGATTTTGACCTCTGAACCGAGTCCCGCAACCAACCAACACAGACACCCGACGTCGGCCATTTCCGGGCCGGCGGAGGATGTGGACTGGCGCGCCATAACCGGCGGTATTGCGGACGGGGATCGCGAGTGCTTTCGCGTTTATTACGAACACTTTTTTGGCCTGATGTACGATCACGTCCAGCGACTTTCCGGCCGCGATGAGGCAACCTGTCTCGATTTAGTCCACGACGCAATGCTAAAAGCCATCCGTTGCATGAAGTCGTTTGACGATGAAGTACAAATAACTTCTTGGACGGTCGCCGTGGTAAAGAGCACGGTTTACGATTGGCTGCGAAAACAAAGCCGCGAAAAACAATTCGTCGCCGAGATGAATATTGGGGACGGCAACACATCGGCCGCCCCCGCGGTAATACTTACCGATGTCGAGCGAATGGATTGGGTTCAGCATCAGTTGCAGCAGTTGCCGCCCGAATTGCGAAAACTGGTACGACTGAGGTATCGCATGGGTTGGACGCTCGACCGAATTGCCAAACACGTGGGTTTAACGACGGGTGCCGTCGACGGCCGAATCGGGCGCTCAATCTGCAAACTCAAAGAACGCGCATCACGGGAATTTGAGGAAAATGAATAAACACCGACCACCACAATTATCGTCGCAAGGCTGGCGACGTCACGACCAGATGTTGGACATCCTGCAACAAACCGTCGTCAAACAGCGGCGGCAGCGCCAGAACCGGCGTGTGGCCGGCGTTGTCGTTTTGATCATTGTCGCCAATTTGTCCGGTTGGTTGATTTGGAGCAGCGGTCAAAACGATGTCCTGCCACATGTCATCAAAGGCTTGCCGACACAGCCGATGGCATCCAGCCCGTTCGACCCCACCAATGTGCTCGTAGCCAAACGTGCGGGCATCGTCGATCGATATCTTGTCGCGACGGGCAAGATCAATCGGCAACATTTGAATTTTGAGACCGTTTCCGACGACCAGTTGCTGCAACTGCTTTCCGATGCCGGCCACCCCTCCGTACTGGGTAAAATTGGTGGCCAACTGGTTGTGCTTTCGACGTCGCAAAAGCCTCCGGCATCTAAGCCAGCTGTGAATTAATGGTCAAGGTTTTTCTGCCAGAGGGAAGAGGGTGTTCCGGCGCGACGGTCTCAGGGCAAAAAATGAGGCGCTGCAGAAAATCTCCGAACGCGCCGGGATCGGCAGCGACGCGGCACGCAATGAACGTTAATGCGGTCAGCTCGTTTCAAACTGTTGAGTCTCGTCGGCTGCAATTCGGTCGCTGGCCAGTTGGCGGGCGCGGGCCAACGTCCGTTTGACCGTGCGTTGTGACAACTGTACCCGATCAGCGATTTTTTCAGCCACGGTGTAGCCTTCCAATCGCAATTGAATTATTTCGCGTTGCGCCGGGTTTAAGTGATTCAGGATCCACGCCAGGTAATCCACCAGGATATTCAGTTCTTCGGGAGTTGGATTGCGGTCTGCCAATTGCGACGACCCGTCAGATGTTGACGACGACTGTTCACGCGTGGTGCGGCGGCGGTCGCGATGGTGGTGCTTGATCGTGTTGATCACCTTGCGATAAGTCATTGCGGCCAGCAACGACCACACGTCCAGCGAGTCATCAAAATAAAAAAACTCGTTTCCCTGGTTACGGCGAAAAAAACTGCGAAACACCGATTGCACGATGTCTTCCTCATCAACACGAGATGAAACGTCGGACGGCAAGCGCGTCCGCGCAAATGCTATCAACCGTTGCGCGTACCGTTGAAACAATTCCGCCTCGTATCCGGGCGTATTGCTGAGGACGGAATCGATCCACGTCTGATTTTCTGTTTCCATCGGGCTGACTGGACCATTCGGTTGATGATCCGTCCAATTTATCCTGAATTGGCAAATGGGATTCGACGGTATTTATATTTTTGTGCCGAAGTCGCGTGAACTACGCACGAAGTGCCTTAACAATCCGAATTCCGGGCAAATTCGGCGACGAAACGGCCGTGACTGTATTTGCACGATTACGGTCAGCGTTTTTATCGGTTATTCTTGACAGTCTGTTCAACGGAACAAATCGCTTGACCTGCTGTCTTTATCGGACGGAGAAAGATTATGAGGGCCGCATCATTAAAGCTTGCGTGTTGCCTGCTGTTGTTGTGTAGTTGTGAAACTCCGCCAGGCGGTGAAGCGGAACTGCCCTCTGTGGGCGGTGAATCATCGGTTGGCCCGGAATCAAATGCGGCAGCGGGTCCACGAACCGCCACCGAGATTCGCGATGCCATCTTGGACCGACCTATCAACCCGCCGTCGTCGCGCCGACCTGTTTCCATGATCGCGTATCTGTTTCCCATGGGCGAATCTGGCGATCATGAAGCGGTTGTGGCACTGCGGTTGAAAATCCTCGACGGCTGGCACACGTATGGCGACTTGCCCGAAGACTCGCCGTTTCGAGCAACCGTCTTGCAACTTGAATTGCCCGAGGCAATCACGCCGCAGGGCGAGTGGATCAAGCCGGTTTCGGAACTAAAAATCAACGCGGACGGCCTCGAGACGATCGCTGGCGACGTGGTCTTCCAGCACAAGGTGAGCCTGTCAGGCCTGTTGAGCGGCGAATCATTGGGAACCGTCATCGTCGATTTTCAGGTTTGTGACGAAGCCCAGTGTTTGCCGCCCCAACAACTGCGAATTCCCATTAATTCCTTGTAATAACCGTTCGGCATACCCATCGAGAAGTTGACACTTGCGGGTTGCGAACCTGCCAAAACCAACCGGGTGCCAAATCCGCCAACTCAAGTAGAATGGTGGACGCAAATTGGCGCGCGGCAAAAGGAGAACATCAAATGCAGATCAAAAACTTGGGCGTTATTTGGGCAACAGCCGGACTATTATTTTTTGTTTCTGCAATTCCATCGGGTCTTGCGCAAGAGTTTCAATTTGAATTGCCCGTGCCCATCGAGGCTGACGGCCAGGTAATCGACACGGGCAAAAGCGTCGCACATAGCGGACCACACCTGACTGATTTCGATGACGATGGCGTGGTCGATTTGCTGGTCGGCGATTTTCGCGGCAATATTACATTCTACAAAAACACCGGAACCAATGCCGAACATGAGTACGCAGCCGGCAAATTGCTGGAGGCAGAAGGCAAGGTAATAAAAATCCACAATTGGTGATGTATCGGACTCAGTCCGCAGTATGTGGACTTTGACGGTGACAATGAAAAAGACCTGATCACCGGTTGTTTCGAAGGCGGTTTGTACTTGATCCAGGGATTGGGTGACGGCGAGTTCGCGACGCCGACTCCGGTCCTCGATAAAGCAGACAACATTCTTCGTCTCGGGCAATATTGGGACGACGAAAATCGTGAGTGGACCGGAGTCGAGGATTCTGAATTTAAAGAATACTTGGGCATCTGCGGCTATGCCGTCGATTTCGACGACGACGGCGATTTGGACCTGGTGCTGGGCAGCAACGAAGGGTATTTGTTCTGGCGGGAAAACGAAGGTTCGCGTTCTAATCCGCAATACGCCACGGAAAGCATCCAACTTAAATCCGGTGACGAGCCGCTCGTTACCGGCAGCCACGCCATGCCGTTCGTCATTGATTGGAACGGCGATGGATTGTATGACATTCTTTCAGGGCGGAGCGATGGCGGAGTCGTGTGGTTTAAAAACATCGGCCAAAAAGGCGAACCAGCTTTTGAGCCGGCCGCCGAGCTGATCGAGGCCGGCCGTCAGTCCGCCGATGGTAAAATGACCGTCGGCCGGCGATCGCAGGTCACGGTGGGCGATGTCAACGGTGACGGCCTGCTCGACATTCTGGTCGGGGACTATAACTATCTGCCTCCCGATATGTCGACGGTGTCCGACGAAGACCAAGCGCGGATCAAGGAATTGACTAAGGAGTCGACGGTGGTTCGCCGCGAAATGATGAAGTTGCAAAAGAAACTCGAAGAAATGGACCAGGAGTCGGGTGAAGCCGAAAACGAAGAATCTCGCGACGCGCTGGTTGCTGAAATCGAATCTTTGAACGAGAACTATGCCAAGATGGTTAAGGAACGCCAAGCGTTGATGCCCAAACGTACCATGCACGGTTATGTGTGGAAATTTGTGCAAAAACCGTCCGATCATCAGTAACCGCAACCAGTCATTCGACCAGCCCGGCGGTAACTCGACCGGGCTTTTTTGTTTTGGTCACCACGATGCGTGACGTGTTATGACACAGAATACCCGCATTGCCATTGCGGCGGGCGCGCCCGAAACCGCGGCTGCCGGCGCGCGAGTTGCCGAGGAAGGCGGCAACGTTGTCGACGTGGCGGTGGCCTCGGCCCTGGCAGCCACGGTTTCTGAAGTGTTATTGGCGTCACTGGGTGGCAGCTGTTTCATCATGTTGCGATTGGGTGGGCAAGCGCCGGTTTTGATTGACGGCGCCGACGCCGTCCCGACTTTGCCAGGATCAATCGACAAGTCGAACATCGATTGCCGCGAAGTGGTTGTGCCGTATGGAGATGGCATCAAGGTTCAGGCCGGCAACGCCAGTATTGCCGTACCAGGTGCGCCGGCGGCTCTTCATCACGCCTGGTCGCGTTTCGGCAAGCTGCCTTGGAAACAAGTGGTGGCGCCGGCACTCGACTTGTCGCGTCAAGCGTTGCCGGTGGGTAAAACGCTGGCCGAATGGCTGGCCATGGCTGGCAACGTTTTGTTCGCGCAGCAAGCGGCCAGCCGCCAGTGTTTCGTTCCCGACGGTCAAAACCCCTTAGCCGAAGGACAGACTTATCGCCTGCCTGATCTGGATACTACATTGGAGATCATTTCCAGAGAGGGAGTCGACGCTTTCTACCGCGGTGACTTGGCAAAACGTATTTCCCATGAGATTCTCAGCCAAGGTGGGTTCGTCACGCGAGATAATCTGGCGACGTACCAGGCCATCGAGCGGACGCCGCTGAGCATCGAAAGTGCCGGTTATCAGGTTGCGTTGAATCCGCCGCCGGCAGTTGGCGGAGTCGCGTTGGGTAGCTTGATCCGGTGCGTTGAAAAGTCCTGGAAGGCCACGATGTCAATGGCGCAGCGTGCCGAGTTATTGGCTCACGCCCAGCTGTTGTTAATCAAACTCAGGAGTTCCGAATTTGTCGCTAAGAATTTTAGCCATGACCGCGCCAGGGAAGTGTTGCAACCTGAATTCCTGGCTCGTTCGGCGCGGGGCTTGGAATCGCCAAACACCACCCACCTGTCCGTGGCCGGCGCCGATGGCAGCCTGGTTTCGATCACGATGAGTATGGGCTACGGAGCCGGTATTACCATTCCGGGAACTGGCATCTCGATGAACGACAGTTTGGGCGAGCCGGAATTGAACCCGCACGGTTTCTTTGCGGCTCCATCGGGTAGTCGTTTGATATCCAACATGGCCCCCACCATCGCCTGGAACTCGCCATTTAGCGGTTTTGCCTTGGGGTCTCCCGGTGCCAGTCGCATCACAACGGCACTTGCCCAATTGTGGATTCGATTTGCCTTTGAAAAGCAGGAATTGGAAAGCGCCATTTCCGCCCCGCGCCTGCATGTCGAACAACAAACCGACCGCATTCGCGTGCTGTGCGAACCGGGCATTGATACAAGTGAGCTGGAGAATCGCTACAGCGTACGACGGTACGACCGGCCCAACATGTTTTTCGGTGCTCCCAAAGTGGCCGGTTGCTTGGTTAATCAGGAACTGGTGGCGGTCGCCGATCCACGGCGCTACGGCGGAGTTCAGTACGCATGAACGGTTTCATGTCACTCGGCAACCAGCCAGATGGTGAGATACGAAGCAAAATTGATTGGGGCCGCCTGGTAGGGTATCGTGGTTTGACTGGCACGGCGATTCGCCCATCGAGTTTGGACCGTTCAATCCTACGGCTGTCCGAGGCAATCTAATCTGTTTATTTGGTGGTCCGCAATGAATGCAATGTTTGAATACGCGCGTTAATCTCACTGCCGCTGCGGCCACACTAAATTCAGGCGCGATATCGTTTGCTAGCGGCGCAAATGCGGTTTTCGATTGATCCCGCTTGCCGACGACAGATTCTGTGAAGCTACCGATTTGTACAACCGACGATAGAAGCGGGAGTACGAAATACAAGCTTCATGGCAGGATCTGCTGCCAGCAAAATTAGATGGTCAACGTTATCTGTTCACTAGTGTTGGTGATCCCTTTACTGAGAAGGCAATTTGGTATGGAGTTCGACGTGTACGAACCGTTTCTGCTCATGTTGATGCCCGCTCTGCTGATTTTTGTCGGCATGGTCATGGGTTTTGTACTTTGGTCCTGGGCGCGAGGCATTGATCAACAGGTTGTTGACGATTTGCAATCGCAAATCGACCAGCTCCGCAAGGAAGTTGCCGAAATTCACGACGGCGGAGATTCCGAGATGACCGATACCCTACCGGTCACGTCAACGCGTTACGAATGGGATCAAAAACGCGTCGCGTGAAAGCCGGTTAAAGCTGTGCCTATTTCGTTATCTTTAACGCCGGCCCATCGACGCGATTGAGGTATTGGGAAAAGAATCGATGGAACCGGTCATTGACCTGTCCCAGCGCTTGTTGCGTGGCGGCACCATGCCGCAAGGCCAAATCGATGGCAGCCTGGTGACCTGCCAATCCCCACGCTTCTACTAATTCCAAGGTTCGCTTGATTTGGGGATCCTCTTTTAAGCGCTCGATCCGTTCTCGCGGTTGTTGATGGACATTTGCCACGGCATCAACCTGAAAAATTGGCTTCCATTTGTCGTCCGCAACACGAGCAAAAAAGTGCCCGCTGACCTTGACCGTCGGCGATCCCAAGTTCTGATTCAGTTTGGTCATTAGAAATCCGCGGTATCCCTCTCGTTCGGCGTGGGCGATGGCCTGC
>JBFILF010000273.1:0-7656 GCA_041599835.1 Pirellulaceae bacterium | reverse complement strand
TAATGCCGGAGGAACTCGCACGAAGCGCAAGCCTGCGGGTCAATCGGTGCTTATCTCACCGGTACCCGATACCACTTGACTGCGCCGCGTGCCGGTACTCGGCAATCATTTAATCTTCGACATACGATCGATAACGGCGGCGCCGGCGGCGACGTATATGCCGAAGCGTCACTTGCTCGCCTTCGGTAAACCAGTATCCGCCCAGCACCTTGTAACAGACCAGAATCACCAGTGCGCCGGCGGTCCCCACAAAAAAGCCCTTTATGCTGACCGGCTCAATGGTTTCGCCCTGGTAAAAATATTGCAGGATCGCGCATCCAATCAGCACACCCACGATGCCCATCAACAATGTGGCGACCGATCCGCCCGGATCCTTGCCTGGCATGATGGCTTTGGCGGCCAGTCCGACGACGGTCCCAAAACCAATCCAGGTCAGGCCAAGGTTCATGTAATGTTGCAGAAGATCTAAATCCATTTTCAATCTCTTGTGTGTTTCAATGCGTCAAGCTCACCGCTTTTTGGGTCGGCCGTCGCGGCCGCCGCCCTTGGCGTGACCGGCCCTATCGTTTGATCGGTATTCCGGCGACAGCTCCTTTTGCGAATTCGAGCGACAGCGCGTCGCGGCGGGATTTGGGCTGCCAGCGAATTGCCAGCACCCGGGCGCACAAGGGTGTACCAAAAAACGCATCTTCACCCCAGTTCAGTTTTGTCGAACGCTTTTTTTGCCAGTTGGTGCGGCATTGGCTGGCAATCGACCGAAGAGTATGCGCGTTTTTGTTGACGGTCCGAATTGGAAACCTGTACAATATGTGGTCGATCCATTGCTGGGGGCGGCATGGATGGGAAGGAAGCAAACCAATGAATGCAAGCAACCAAAGCTGGCTGTTGGCCGCTGTCTGCGCTATGGCGGCGACTGGTTTAGGAGGAATCAGTTCGAATTGCCACGCCCAGTTCATTCGCGTGGAAACACCGCTAACGTCGGTCAGCGATTCTTATTTCGAGCGCATGGGCGTCGATTTCGGGTTCAATTTTCGCGGCGGCCAGGGAAACGGTTCGCGGGTGGTGGGCTTATTGCCTAATGGCCAGCTGAATCCGACGGGCGACATCGTGTTTTCCCAAAACAGCGTCGGTTCCGCCGTGCCGCCGTTTGGTGGTTTTGATCCCAACACCCAAGGCACGTTTGGATTTGGCGTGCTGCATGGCGGCGGCGGATACAGCTTGGCCTTGTTCGGCGGCAAAGGCAGTACGCGGAGCAGCACGATGACTGCGCCGTCCATCGTCGTACCGAACGGCGGCGTCGGATCCATTTTTAGCGGCCAGCTTAGTCCGTTCGTCACCGGAATAAATCCAGTGCTCGGTCGGGCCGAATTGATTCCACCTGGATACCTCGACAAACCGGTGGAAAACCCCGAACCCACGCAACCCCAGACGTATTCCGATCCGCACAGCTCGGCCGTGCAAGGTGAATTGAGTATCGACGAGATCATCCAGCGACGGTTGGCGGAGCAGTCACACGCCCGCCACCAGTTATTGGCCGAAATCTGGGAACTGGTCAACGCTGCCAATGCACTGAGCGATGCCAAACGCTTTGGGGCCGCTCGGGCCAAGTACTCGCGCGCATTGCGAAAAATGAAAGACCTGCCAGAGCTGACGGAGCTGCACGAAGCAGTTAGCGCCAAATTGAGTGAGATCAAGTACGAGCGCTGATCGCCAACAGGTTTTGCGCCGAGTCATTTCGCGCCCGATCATTTCGCGCCGAAATCAATTTCGCGCGGACCATTGCTTGCCGGGTTATTTGGAAAAATCGGCGGGCTTCATGCCGGTTTGAAAGCGGTTGAACCCAAACGGCGTCGGCTCGTACTGCCCGAAGATTTCGACACTCGAATCGGCCGATATCTCATCTTCCATTTCCAGGGCCCAATAAGCGGCGTTGACCACCAGTCGCCGAAGTCCGGCACTTTGGAAATCGGTCGATGCTCCCATTGTCGTACAAAAGATCCGTGAGGTGTTGCCGGATTCCGCCTGGTAATCGCGAATCCATGCCAGCGGCATCATCGGATCGTTCTGTTTACCTTCAACGGGCGGATCATCGGGTTGCATGCCGGACAATACCTGTCCGTACAACAACACTTGGGCGTTATCGGGCAGCTCCCGGATGCCGTAAACGTCCGTGGGTCCCCAGACATCCTCGACGCCCAGCAGAATGGGGTGGTCGGACTGTTTGGGATTGACGACCCCACGCGTGCTTTGCGACCCATGCCGGCCGTGATGGCTGACCCAAGTTTCTCCCAAGACGTGTTTGCCGAATCCGCCGCGCCATTGTTGCGAATTGAAGCCGTATTTTTTGAAGCGGTTATCGGAGTCAGCAGGGAACTTGAAAGCATGCGTGCTGGTCCTCAGTCCAATGATCGGTTTGCCAGCCTGAAGATATGCATCGAAGTGGGCCATGGCTTGTTCGGGTGGTTGTCGAAATCGCAACGCCATGATCACCAGATCCGCCTCGTCCAGCAAATGCAGGCCGGGAATGTTGACTTGATTGTTGGGGTCAATTTCGCCGGATTCCGGGTCGAGAGAGAACAGGACCGTGCAGCGAAACCCGTGACGCTTGGCCAACAGTTTGCCCAGCATCGGCAACGCTTCTTCGCTGCGGTATTCTTCATCGCCCGATATCAACACGATATGTTTCTTCCCCTCCTCGCTGCCGTGCCCCGGCGCGTCCGGTTCAAAAACACACCACCGATCGTCTGGCGAATGCGGGGATTCCACGGCGGTGGCAATAGCCACCGGACCGCACACCAACAGTGCTGCGGCCATCAACAGGCTGGCCAGGCAAATGTTACCACTCATGGGGCTTGTTCCTTTTGAATACGGTGGCTGGTTGGTCACCGAGACGAAACACCAGCATGTCCTCGTTTTCCATCCAAATGGTGAATTGCAACTGTTCGCCTTCCGTTTCGGCGATAAAGGCAAACTTATTTTCTTCATCCTCGACGGGCTCCAGCGTCCAGGTACCTTTCATTTCGTTGGTGCCGGATTCTTCGGTGATTACCAGAAACGCATACGAATTGTCTTTGTGAATTCGCAAACGCATGTCGCCGACTCGTGAGACGGCAATTTCTATCTGATCATCGGCCACACCGAGGGCTTGGTTAACGGATTTGGTCGCCGTGGGGTTGCCGCTCCACATAGCGATCAGTTTGCGTTTGACTTGGTCCAGATTCATGGCTGTCGTCGCAGGTTTGGTTTTTACGAAGATGGCTGGCATCTCGTCGTCCGGCTGGATCTTGATCGCGTCGCCGGGGAGAAAAGTAATGACACCGTTTAAGTTTTGACCCTCGGCCGTCACCAACGTGATGTTCAGCTGATCGCGGCGATCGGGCACCGCCTGCGATTTCCATTGACCCCGCATTTCTCGATCGCTGACTTTCATGACGAAGTTGTTGTCGGCGGTAAATTGCATTTTGACGCCGGCGAGTTCTTTCAATTGATCCTCGTCGTACTGATCCAGCTCTTTCAACAATTCGGCTGTTCGATCGGCGTCCGCCTTCCAATTTCCATGCAGTTTGTGATCGAGTTCCGCATCGTCGGATTGTTGAGCGGCGGCCGGGCAAGCCATCAGCACGGCCACCAGTATGAACAGCTTGTCGAATGCAATCTTAGAAATCACGGGTCAGCTCCAATTAATTTATTGAGATGCCACCGCCTTGGGCGGGAACTCAAATTGTAACTCAATTCGCTGAGTCGATCAGCCGAGGGCCGTCCATCACGCCGGTCCCATTCCATGGCCGGTCGTCACTTGTTTCCAATAATTTGCTGCGATAAACTTTCGCGACAGCCCTATTTCCAAGCTCATCGCCTCGCCACGTTGAAGGAAACCATCATGAAATGCACGTCCCGGTTTTTGCTCCTGATATCGATCGTTCTTGCCATGGCGTGCCTGGCCCCGGCGACCGCCAGTGGCGACGAAGGGATGTGGTTGTTTAACCGGCTGCCCAAAGAGTACTTGGAAAAGACATACAATTTTGATCCGGATGAAACGTGGTCGGATCACCTGATGAAATCCAGCGTCCGGTTCAATGTCGGGGGTTCGGCTTCATTCGTATCCAGCAACGGATTGGTACTGACCAACCACCACGTCGGATCGGACACGCTGCACAAGTTGTCGGATGCGGACAACAACTACTTCAAAGATGGCTTCCTGGCCAAAAGCCCCCAATACGAATTGAAAGCGCCCGACCTGGAATTGAATCAACTGGTGTCGATTACCGACGTTACCGACCAGGTCGAATCCCGGGTCAAACCTTCGATGTCGGCCACCGAAGCGGCCCACGAACGGCGCAGCGTAATTGCCGATATCGAGCAGCAGGCCACCGAAAAAACCGGCAACCGCTGTGACGTGATCACGCTGTACGGCGGCGGTCGGTATCACCTGTACGAATACAAAAAATACACGGACGTGCGGCTGGTGTGGGCGCCCGAAGCGGACGCCGCCTTTTTTGGAGGCGATGCCGACAATTTCGAATACCCACGCTATTGCCTGGACGCCTGCTTGTTTCGCGTTTACGAAGACGATCAGCCGGCCCAGATTGAACACTTTCTCAAATGGAACGACCACGGCGCCAAGGAAGGGGATTTGGTGTTTGTCTCCGGTAATCCGGGCAGCACCAGTCGCATCTACACAACGGCCGCCCTGCAATACGAGCGCGACGTGCGGATGCCCTACGTGTTGGATTTTATTCGCCGACGCGAAATTCTGCTGCAACAATTCGGGCTGGGGGGACCGGAGTTGAAACGGCAGGCCGAAGAAGAATTACTTGGATTCCAAAACTCGCGCAAAGCCTACATGGGCATGTTGGCCGGCCTGCAGGATCCGCGGTACATGAAGCAAAAAACCGACGAGGAAGCTGCGTTGATCGCCCGCATTCAATCCGATCCGAAACTGAAGCAATTCGCCGACGCCTGGCAACAAATCGCCGAAGTCCAGCAACAACGGGCCGAGCTGCAAACACGGTCGTTTTCTCTGAATACCCGAATCTTTAACATCGCGCAAACACTGGTGCGGATGGCGATCGAAGACGAGAAACCCAACACGGAGCGGCTGGAGGAATTTCGCGATTCCAACCGAGAATCGCTGAGGCGACAACTGCTGTCGCCCGCGCCGATATACCCGGAACTGGAACAAACCAAGTTGGCCGACTTGATCGGCCGCACGCTGGAACTCCGCGGCGCGGATGACCCGCTGTGTTTGAAGATATTGGACGGCAAGAGCCCGGCAGACCGCGCGTCGGAACTGGTCCGCGGCACGCGTTTGTTCGACGTCAACTATCGCCGCGAACTGGCCGACGGTGGCGTGAGTTCCATTCAGGCCAGCGGTGATCCCAACATCCAGCTTGCCTTGGCCGTGGATGAAGAGGCCCGTCAACTGCGGGAAAAAGGTGACGAACTGGACGAGATCGAACGGCAGGCCTACGGAAAAATCTCGGAAGCCCTGTTTGCGATCAAGGGGACGTCGGTTTATCCCGATGCCACATTCACCTTGCGACTGGCGTTTGGCGTGGTCAAAGGCTACGAAGAGGACGGCAAGTCGATTCCGCCGTGGACGACGATGGCCGGCGCGTTTGAACACGAGAAAGCCCACAACGCCGAGCACCCCTGGAAACTGCCGGAATCCTGGCACCAGGCCCGGCCGCATCTAGACGGCTCCACGCCGCTGAATTTCGTGTGCACCGCAGACATTATCGGGGGCAACTCCGGCAGCCCGGTCGTCAACCGTGAGGGCGAACTGGTGGGACTGATTTTTGACGGCAACATCCAGTCGTTAACCAGCGACTTTTTCTACACCGACAAACAAGGCCGAGCCACCAGCGTTCACGCCGGCGCGATTCGCGAGGCGTTGCGAAAAATCTATGACGCCTCCTGGGTGGCCGGCCAGCTGGGACGGTAACACCAAGCGCCAGCATCGCGTCCCTGGCAATCACCCCACTTGCTTTTGCCCGTGTCGTTGATGTTGTTGATGGCCACCATTAACACTTTGACCGTTATACCTTGACCGGTTTCCGCGTCGTCACCGATTGGCTTTGGCAGTGGCACAGACGGATGGCATCTCGCGCAAGGCGTGCGTTGAGCACTTTCGACTGCTGGTTTTCCGTCACGGCGCTGACGACTTCCTGCAATTCCCGCACGAACGCCTGCACCGGGTCGCCATCACCCAGTTCGGGCCTGAGAACCTGGCCGTCGGCAGTTAGGACTTTTAGTGGAACCGATTCCGCGCCATCGGCAAAAGCGTTGAATTCGAACTGCAACGTCGCTTGTTCAAAGTGGATTTCAAAGCCCTGCATGAACGGGCGGCCTTGCTGGTCGATCACGCTGCAGATGCTGGAAACCGCGTAGCTGGAATCGGCAAAATCGAACAGCGTCGCACAGTACTGCACGGCATCGCCCCGCAGCCGGCCGCGACTAATCACCGAGTCGGGCATGCCGAAAATCATGCGAATGAAATGGGCGTCGTGCACGTGCAAATCGACCAACGGCCCGCCGACCTTGTGCGGGTCATAAAAGTCCTTCAGCCACAACGGATCGGAAATTGCGCGTTTAAACTCACCGCCGAGCAATTTGCCATAGGTACCAGCGTCGATCGCTTGCCGCACAAAATCGTATTCCAGGAAAAACGGCAACACGTGGCCCACCAACAACTGGCCACCGGACTGTTCCGCGGCTTGCACCATGCGGTCACAATCGTCGGTCGTTAGCGCCAGCGGTTTTTCGCAAACCACGTGCTTACCGGCCTGCAGCGCCTCGAGGACGGCTGAGGTGTGCAGGCTCGGAGGAAGGCACACGTCGATGACATCGATCGAATCATCCGCCACCAATTGGCTGACCGACTCGTGGGCGGCAACACCAGTCAAATCGACCTGCTCACCGGGCGGACCAAAATTGCCTTGGATGCTCGTCCAGTCCCCACTGCGCTTGATGGGATCGCGCGAGGCAATCGCGGTGACGCGGGCATTGTGAGTTTTCTGATAAGCCAGCCAATGGATCCAACCCATAAATCCAATGCCGGCAATCCCTACTTTTAGCATGCGATGGCAGACTCCTAAGGGAAGCGCAAAAATCGCACCACATCTTCGGCCAACCGCCAGTTACGGGCAAGTAGCAGGCATGGCCGTGGGAAAGTTGTTGGGTGAAGGACTATCGCTGGTGATTCGCGCCCTGCCATCTATAATTTGTTGATCGATTCCAAGGACCGTTGAATCAGGAAGACTGAGGTTTGTTGCCCATGCCAGTTCAAATGCGCTTGGCGCGAATCATCATCAGCGAAATCAACGAAAACCAGGTCGTCTTTTTGCGCGAAGTCGACGGCGAGCGGCAATTCCCCATCCTGATCGGAATTTTCGAAGCCACCAGCATTGACCGCCGCGTCAAAGATATCCCGCGCCCCCGCCCGCTGACCCACGATTTGCTGGTCAGTGCCATCGAACAGATGGGCGGATCGCTGGACAGCGTCATCATCAAGGAACTTCGCGAGCACACTTACTACGCCAGCCTGCGGATCCGATATGAAGGCGAGATCATCGAAGTTGACGCGCGGCCATCGGACGCCATCGCAGTCGCCGTCACATGCGATCCCCACCTGCCAATCTACGTCGCTGAAGACGT
>JBFILF010000272.1:0-7671 GCA_041599835.1 Pirellulaceae bacterium | reverse complement strand
GACGCCGGAAACGGGGCAAGCGCAACCGCTGCTCAAGCGGGGCGTTAAAACTCGCCGCCGCAAATTGTTTGCCGCGTTTGGCAATGTGTTGGCAATGCGATTTCGCGGCGTAGACCCCGAACGGCTGTTGACACGATTGATCCCCTACACGGGATGGATGTTTTCCAAACCGGCTGTGATCCTGGCGGCTGCCGGAGGATTGGCGGCGCTTTTGTCGATTGCCGTCAATTGGGAACAGTTCATGGCGCGGTTGCCGAGCTTTCACCAATTCTTCGGTCCCATGGCCTGGTTCTCAATTGCGGTGGTATTGGCCGTAACCAAGGTGCTGCACGAGTTTGGACACGGCCTGAGTTGCAAGCGGCTGGGTGGTGAGTGTCACGAAATGGGATTCATGTTGCTGGTGTTGACACCCTGTCTGTACTGCAACGTTTCCGATTCGTGGACGATGCCCAATAAATGGCACCGGGCGGCCATCGGCGCAGCGGGCATTTATGTCGAAGTCGTATTGGCGTCGATTGCCACGCTGTTGTGGTGGAACAGCAGTCCGGGATTTTTTAACCAGTTGTGTTTGCAAGTCATGATGATTTGCTCGGTCAGCACCATTCTGTTCAACGGCAACCCGCTATTGCGTTTTGACGGCTACTATATTCTGTCGGACATCCTCGAAATTCCCAATCTGCAACAGAAAAGCTCGCAGGGGCTGGCGGATTTTTTCAAGCGCCGTGTCCTCGGCATCAAACAACCGCAAACGACGATGATGCCAACGCGCAACAAACCGATGTTCATACTGTACGCCTTTGCCTCGATTCTATATCGCTGGTTCATTGTGTTTGTCATCGTGTTGTTCCTGAATCGTGTGTTTGAACCATATGGTCTGCAAGTGATTGGGCAAATGATCGCCGTGATGGCAATCTGCATGCTGGCCGGCATGCCGATTTACAAGGCGGTCAAATTTTTTCGCAACCCCAGTATGAGGTATCAAATTCGTATGCGTCGTGCTCTAGTGGTCTTGGGGATTTTTGTGGCATTCCTGATCGGAGTCTTGTCGATTCCACTGCCGCACTACGTTCGCTGCGACTTCACCGTCCGCAGCAAAGGCAGCGAAAACGTGTTTGTGCAGACGCCCGGTGAAATTGCCGCGGTGTTGGTCCAGCCGGGCGAATTGGTGACCAAGGGCCAGCCGCTATTGCAGTTGGAAAACCTGGAACTCCAGCGGCGTATGGTCGAAATCAACGGCCAGATCAGTGACAAGCGCACCCACATCGCATCGCTCATTGCGCAGTCGTTGCGAGACAACGCGGCATCGGATATCGCCTTGACGACCGCCCGCCAGGAACTGGAAACCCTCCTGGACCTGCAACAAAAAACCCAGCACAAAATTGAACAATTGCAGTTGGTCGCGCCGCGCGACGGAATCATCATGCCCGTCATTGATGTCGACCAGCGGCCCAGCCCTCAAGCCGACCGAACCAACCAGCCGTTGATGGCATTCAAGTCGGAAAACCGGCAAGCGTATTTGGTGGTCGGTTTGCCCGTTTGTGCGGTGGGCGATCCCGATCAGTTGGAAGCTGTGATGTCGATAGCCGAGGGTCGCGTCTCGTTTGTGAACCAGGGGTTCGACGTGACGCTCAAACCCAATGCCTTCGCCAACCAGAGTCTGGAAAGCACTGTTCAGTCGGTGGGGCGGTTGGCGATTCCTCCGCGGTTGCCGGAAGTTTCACCGAGCGGCGGACTCAGCGGTGCCGTGGCCAACGCTGTCTCCATGGAGCAAAACAAGTACTTCGCCACCGCCGACATCGACCCGAATAATCAACTGGGACTCAAAGTCGGTTCGCAGGGGAGAGCGCGAATCCGCAGCGGCGATCGCAGTCTGGGCAGCCGCATTGCCAGATGGGCGGCTAACACGTTCCGGTTTCAATAAGTCCGGCGGCGGCCGGAGGCAAGCTTAACTGGACGGTTGAATCGTCATCGCCACCACGGCATTGGGGCGCAACAGCCACTGGCCGTTGCGTTTTTCGTTATCCACGATTGCCTGCACGACCAATAACCCGCCCGGTTTTTGCTCCAAGCCGATGTTGCGAATTTCACCCGTGAAGGAGACAGCCTGTCCCTGCAACATTTCCAGCGTCACCGTCACCGGCCGCCCCATCAATTCGTCGGGGGCGGCCACGTCAAGGCTGACATGCCCCTCGACTTTGACTTGGCTCAAGTCCACTAGCCGCAATATTTTTTCACCTTCGTGTACCCACTCCCCCGGGCGGCGAAAAATCTTGATGACCTGACCGGCAAAGGGTGCCATCACGTTGTGCCGATCCACCAATTCCTTTGTCGCCACCACATTTTGTTCTTCTAATCGCACCGTCCCTTGATCAATCAGCAATTGTGACTCGCTTCGTTGCACCTGCAGATCGGCCTGACGCTCGGATAATTCCGAACGCCGCAGTTCCTGGTCCGACAGGGCATTCTTGCGATTCAAGTCTCGGTTGATTTCCAGTTCCTGTTTGGCCACCGCATGCGTCGCTTGTGCGTACAACAGTCCCGTTTGGTCATCGGCTTGTCGGCGGGCATTTTCCAGGCGGATTTCGGCGGCCAGCAATTCGTTATTGACGGCTGTGGTATCCAGTTGGCTGACCAGCGCCTGTTGTTCGACAAACTGGCCTTCCTCCACCTCCTGGCTTTGCAGGTAACCTTTCACGCGAGCGGAAACGTTCACGTCGTTAATCGAGGAAACCACACAAACATCAATCACGATGGTCGACGGACTCTCCACACTGGTGGATTGGCCATAGCATTGCCCACCCAGAACCGTCAAGAACACGAGCAAATACACGTTTCGAAAAATCATTATCCGATCCAATGGTTGTCTTAAATGAAGTCAGGAACAACGTCCAAGTTGACGCCGGATTTCCAGTGTACTTCGCCGGGCCTTAAATGTCATTGTCGCCGGTTTGGCATGCCGTCAATTCGGGCATTAGTTTACATCTGCAGCCCGTCAGCCGCTGCGATCGGCAATGCGTTATAATCGGCTAACGTGTCCAACAGGTGCTTCGATCGATTTCACGGACGCTAGGCAGTGATATTGCACATTGACATGGACGCTTTTTACGCGTCGGTGGAGATCCGTGACGACCCGCGACTCCGCGGCAAACCGGTGGTGGTGGGCGGCTCGCCGCAGGGCAGGGGAGTGGTCTCGGCGGCCAGCTACGAGGCCCGTGAGTTTGGCATCCACAGCGCGATGCCAGCTTCTCAGGCGATTCGGCGATGTCCCGATGCGATTTTTATCAAGCCGCGGATGCGATATTACGCGGCAATCTCCCGACAGATTCGCGAAATTTTTGGCCGCTACACGTCGCTGGTGGAACCCTTGTCGTTAGATGAAGCCTTTCTGGACGTTTCTGGTTGCGTTCGCCTGTTTGGTGAGGCCCGTCAGATTGCCCGGGACATCAAGCGCGACATCCGCAGGGAGGTGGGCCTAATGGCTTCGGCCGGCGTGGCACCCAACAAATTCTTGGCGAAGGTTGCCAGCGATCTCGACAAGCCCGACGGGCTGGTTTACGTCGACCCGGACGATATCCACGGATTCCTCGATCCGTTGCCGATCGCCCGCGTCTGGGGCGTCGGCCCACAAACCGAAAAGAAATTCAACTCGCTTGGCGCCACCACGATCGGCCACGTGCGCCACTTGCCGCTGGAAACATTGAAACTGGCTTTTGGCGTCAACAGCGATCACTTCTGGCGGTTGGCGCGGGGGTTGGACAGCCGGCAGGTCGTTTGCGATCGCGACGCCAAATCGATCTCTCATGAAACGACATTCTCGTTTGACATCTCACAACGCGAGTTGTTGCGGGCCTGGTTGCTGGAGTTGATTGAGCAAGTGGCGATCCGCCTGCGCCGCAACGAAATCAAGGCGCGCACGCTGAAGCTGAAGATTCGATTCAGCGACTTTCGCACCTGGGTCCGCAGCCATTCAATCAGCGAACCGACCCACACGACTCGCGTGTTATGCAAACACGGATTGCAATTGCTGGAGCAGGCGCTCGGCGAGCATCATCCGCCAGTTCGTTTGCTGGGATTCGGCGCCGCCAATCTGAGCCACGGTTTGCCCGTGCAAAAATCCCTGTTTGAGTGGCAGCGGTTGGAAAAATTCCAGCGGTTAGACGAGCAATGCGACGAGTTGCGGGAAAAACTGGGAGCGACGGCGATCCGCAGCGCCACGTCGCTGCAGCATCAGATCCGACTGCGCCCGGACCCGCGAATCGAGGATGGAGATTGACGCGCAAGTTAAAACGACGAGACCGAAGCGGTCATGACGCCGCCGTGGCCGGGTGAGGCCCCGCCGCCGGCAACGGTCGATCGCTTCGTGGCGCGACCGTTTTTAGCACTTGACCGTTGTCCAACAAACTTAGCGTGCCATCCAGGTGTTCGATCAGTGCCGATCGGTGTTCAACCCAATCGCCGGTGTTGCAGTAGACAAAGTGGCCATCCAGCACAACGGCAGGGCTGTGAATGTGGCCGCAGATCACGCCGTCGCATTGTTGCGACTGAGCAAAATCGGCAAGTCGCTGTTGAAAATCGTTGACGGCCCCCACAATTTTTTTGCTGGCCCGCTTGAGCCAAAAACAATAATTCCACTCCGGGATTCGGATCGATCTGAGCAACCGGTTGGTTCCGGCATTGACCGTCGTCAAGCCATCGTAAACGCGACTTCCGGCACGGGACAGCCGATGCATTTTTTGCTCGACGGAATCAAACAGATCGCCGTGCGTGATGCAATACTTGCGACCGTCAATTGCCTCGTGCACAAAGTGATCTTGGATCTGAATCCCCTGGAATTGGGGAATGGGCTTTCGCAAAAAAGCGTCGTGATTACCGGGCGTGTAAAAAATCTCCACGCCGTGCTCGCGCCACATCAGCATGTGATCGATCAGTTCGCGGTAGGTGGGCGGCCAGTACCACCGCTGCTGCAGACGCCAGGCATCCAAAAAGTCGCCCACCACGTAGAGTTTGTCCGGCTGGTACTGCTTCAGAAAATCGAGCAGCTCCTGGGCCCGCGCAAATCGAAACCCCAAGTGCGAATCGCTGAAAAAAATCGCCCGCACGGGGGTTGGTTCCGAAGGGTTGCGATTACGATGTCGAACGGACACGGCCAGCCTGCTGCGGGGGACAAAAGCACTTGAATTTGGATGGTCTTGCGACATCCTATGCAACGCGACAATCATCGTCGAGGCATTGGAGGACCAACTTTGCCAGAAACGTGCTTTCAGGCAGTCGCTCGCTCGGTCGACACAGATTCAACTGGGAAATGCGGCCGACGGCCATCCGAAGAATGCGGCTGTGGATTGGCATTTTCGGTCAGTTGCGCCCGCAATTGACTGATCTCCTGGCGGTTGGAATCAATCTGATTGAGCAAACTGAACATGGCAATCGTCAATCCGATGAGTGAGAAACCGATGCCGCAGACCCAAGCGGCGAAGTGAGCCGAAATGAAGGCCCACGTGGAAATCGCCTGACCAAACAGAAAAAATACGACAAAGAATCCGGTCACGCGGCCGTTGGCTGTGCCTGGCTCGCCATCGGCGGATTGCTGGCGGTTCTGCTCGATTTCACGTCGCAGCTGGTCAATCCGCTCGACGCGTTGGCTCAACGTCAGGCTGGGCCGGTCGGCGGTTATGTTTGACTCGCCAACATCGGCGGAGTTGATTCTCTTGGCGGACGTTTGCCCAGACCGCAAGGCAGACGTATCCGGCGCCGGACGTTCTGAGGTGCCGATGTCGGGCGGTGAGACCGCTACCTGACCTGCCGCGGTTGCCACGGCAACGTTTCGATTGGCAACGGACGATGTCACGCACACGGCGGCAGCGTTCGCCCGACCGCTGGCGGTTGGGCTGTGCGTGGGTATTCCGGATTGTTGATCAAGCGCACGGGGTATTTCTTGTTGGCAAGTATCGCACCACACGAAACGGCCTCGTTCGTAAACTCTGAAAGCGGGCAGAAGGCAGCTGACGGACAAACCGTCAAAAATAAGATCGGCGGACGCAGGGCCGCTCATTTGCCGAATTGGACTTTTCCGCTCGTGCGGCAGATAGAGAATACCCAACTTTGGGTATTCTTAAAGCATTTGCCAGTGAACGGCTCAGGAAGGAGCCGGTAAGGTTGAGTTTGTTGATTGCAACGATCGGCGAACATAGTTCAAAACTGCCGGTTGCACATCGGCGAACAAACCTTTGACAAAGGCCCCGGCCGCCGCTTTGTGACCGCCGCCGCCAAAGTGCTGGGCCAGTTGATTGCACTCCAATTCACAGCGGCTGCGAAAACTGATTTTGAATCCACCCGCCGGCTGTTCGATCAAGATCACGGCAAATTCCGCCGACTCGATCTCCAAACAATGATTGACCAGATCCTCGGTGTCACTGGGCAGGGCCCCGGTTTGAACAAAATCCTCTTTGAGGATGTACGTATGCGCCAAGCGACCATCGACTTCGCATTGGATGCGGCTCAGCACAATACCCCGCAAGCGCAAGCGGCCCACGGATTCGCGCTCGTACAATTCGCCGTAAATGGCGGCGGGGTCGGCGCCGGCATCGATCAATGCAGCGGCGACGCGATACGTGCCAGCCGCGGCGGAGGGAAAACGAAACCAGCCGGTATCGGTGGCCAGGGCCGCGAATAACGCCCCCGCCATGGCGGCGGTGATCTCCACCGAAAACGCGTCGGCCGCTTCGACGACCAATCGGCCCGTAGCTTCGGCGGCGGTGTCCTTGAATTGAATCGCGCCCAGGTCGTCTGCGCTGACGTGGTGATCAAAGATGATTTTCTGGCCGGCGAACTGGCGGACAAATTCTTTCATGGGACCCAGCTGCGCCCAGGCGCTGGTATCAAGAATCATCAGCAAATCGGCGTCCCGCAACGCCTCCTCCTGAATGTCTTCGCCGAATGTGAGAATCTCGTTTTGCGGGTCAATGAATACCAGATTGGGAGGTGTTGCCTGGCCATTGACAATCCGCACTTGCTTGCCGAGTTGCCGCAGCAAGCCTGCCATGCCCAATTCGCTTCCCAACGCATCGCAGTCCGGCCGAATGTGACTGGTGAGAATGATATTGTCCGCCGCGTCAATCATTTGTTTCAGTGCGTTCCAATTAATGCTCATGCAAATGCTCACTTTAAGTACCGTTGTTGGGCGACGCTGGCAGAGTCGATGATTGGACGCACGCCAGGGAAACCGTGCGGGCCTGTTGGATGTCGCGTGCGAGTTGCTGTTTGAGTTGCTCGATTGACGGAAATTGTTGAATTTCCCGCAGCCTGGTGAAAAAGTCAACTTCAACAATCTTTCCGTACAGGACCCCATCAAAGTCCAACAAATGGACTTCCACCTGCGGCAGCTGTTGGTCGAACGTTGGTGACGGCCCTATGTGAATCGCCGCCCGCCACCGCTGACCGTCAACGGTTGCCGTACCGGCGTATACGCCGATTTTCGGGATCAAGGTATCAATGGCGTCCAGGTTGGCCGTGGGAATGCCGAGTTTCGTGCCTCGGCCCTCGCCGTGCACGACCATACCGCGGATCCGGTAGGGATGGGTGAGCATCGCTGCGGCCTGGGCCACCTCGCCGCGGTTGATCGCTTCGCGAATCCGCGTGCTGGAGATCAATGTGCCATCGTTGTCCAACGGCTCG
>JBFILF010000271.1:0-7720 GCA_041599835.1 Pirellulaceae bacterium | reverse complement strand
TCCCTTACGGTCGCGGCTCTGTTGACCCCCGCAAGCAGAGGCCCGACCGTGAGGGAGGGTTAACCCGTGTTACCGCTCCGTTACGGTCGCGGCTCCGTTACCCACTACCTCTCCACCATTTGGCCTTTCTGGCGACACGGCATGTCGAAGGTTTGTTGTCAAATAAGTACTGCATTTTGACGCAAAAATCTTACCGCCTTACAATCGTCTTCCAAATTAGACAATTCACGTCGATCTCTTCCCGTCGGTCACAGATGACCAACCAATGCGCCATTCGCTCTTGTGCTTAGTTCTGCTTGTTATTAGTCCGTTGGCGACCGGCGCAACAGCGGCCGAGCCAAAACGGGCCCAAAGCCGACCTAATATCGTTTTCATTCTGGCTGATGATTTTGGCGTGGGAGATATCCAAGCTCATTACCCGGAAAACAAGATCCCAACGCCTTACTTGGACCGTCTGGTTCGCCAAGGAATGAGCTTTACCGATGCCCACAGTCCGTCTGCCGTTTGTTCGCCAACCAGGTACGGATTGCTGACCGGTCGCTATTGCTGGCGGACCCGGATGCAGGAGTGGGTCATCGCGGCGTATGAACCGCCGTTGATTTCAGCGGACCGTCCAACGTTGCCCAGTTTTCTTCAGCAGCATGGATACCACACGGCTTGCGTCGGCAAATGGCATTTGGGTTGGGATTGGCAAGGCCCACAACCGCCCACGATGGATCCGTTGCAGCGCAATTCACAAAAACATCTTGAATGGGATTTTACCAAGCGAATAGGCGGTGGCCCGGTCGACCGCGGTTTCGATGAATACTTTGGCGTGGTCCTGCCCAACATGCCGCCCTTCTGTTTCATTCGTAATGACCGCGTTACGGTTCAGCCGACGGACGAGTACAAGTATTCACCAGACCAGGGAACTGTCATGCCGCGCGGGTTTGAGGGCTGCCCAATGGCGCCGGGATGGAAGTTCGACGAAATCCTGCCGAAGATTACGGAGCGCGCCGTGGCATATATTCACGATCGGGCCGGGCATGACCAACCATTTTTTTTGTACTTCTCACAGACTTCCCCGCACGAGCCAATCTCTCCGTCGCCGCCGTTTGTTGGCAAAAGCGGCATTGCCCCCATCGCCGATTTTGTCATGGAGACCGATTGGTCGGCCGGTCAGGTGATCCAGGCGATCGATGACGCCGGGATGGCCGACAACACGATCGTGATATTCACTGCGGACAACGGGCATTCGCATTACACGGGCTGGGAAGAACTGATTGCGGCCGGTCACCAGCCGAGCGGCCCCTATCGCGGACACAAAGGAGACGTTTGGGAGGGCGACCATCGAGTGCCGATGGTGGTGCGCTGGCCGAACAAAATTGCTGCGGGTTCGAAAAGCGACCAGCTGGTCTGTTTGACGGATCTGTTTGCCACGTGTGCCGAGTTGCTGGATGTGGAATTGTCGCCCGACGCGGCGCCCGACAGTTTCAGTTTCTTCGGTTCGGCGATCGGCGCTGATAACGAGAACAACGCTTGGCCGCGACGAACGAGTGCCGTGAACCATTCGAATTTTGGCGAGTTTGCGTATCGGGAGGGTTCGTTGAAGCTGGTCTTCAAAAACAGCGACCGTAATTTAGCCAAATCTCGAGGCAAGAGACGGGTCCGGGAACTGTACGATTTATCGGCCGACATCGCGGAATCGACTGATCTGTCTGCCGAGCGGACGGAGGATCTCGAGCGAATGACCGACCATTTATTGCAGCTGGTCGCCAGCGGTTCCAGTCGCCCCGGCGCGCGGGGCCACAACGATTGCCAGGTGACCGTCGAGACGACTCAGCAAAATCGCTGGGTACCGGACAAGTAATTAGCCCTGCTGCGCGCTACCCCTGCCTTTTCCGGCGGATGCCTGAGGCCGCTCGTAGGAAACGATATGTCAAAAGCCAGCCGGAGACGAACGGAACAGAATTCTATCCCGATTTGCCAACTCGAATGCTGAAAACTAGAGAGCGACGCAATTCTTTCCCTGGGCTTTCGCGCGGTACAACGCTTCATCCGCCTTGGCCACCAGTTCCGTCAGATTCTGGCCAACGTCGGGATAGCAAGCCACACCAATACTGATCGTCGGCTTGAGCGTAATGCCATCTTTTTGCAAATCCGTTTCTTCCACCACTTGGCGGATTTTTTCGGCCATGGTTGTAGCCGTTACTAGATCGCAGGCCGGCATGAAGGCGCTGAATTCGTCACCGCCAAAACGGCATGCGCGTCCCCGCGAGCCCAAAACGCGGTCGATCAAGCGACCCGTTTCGCCAATCACATGGGCTCCGAACAGATGGCCATGTGTATCGTTGATTTGTTTGACTCCGTCCATATCCATCATCAGCAATGCCATGGAACCACCACCCCGCTTGGCATTTTCAAGCGAAAATTCAAGCGCTTGATCAAACCGACGTTTGGACGGTAGACCGGTCAGCGGATCCGTGCTGACCAGTGTGGCCACTTCGCTATGAAAGTCGATTTCCAGCTCGTCCGCCAGCGCAAATTGGAGCACTGTGTCACCAACATAAATTTTTTCGCCGTCTTTCAAGACGTGCTCACGGTCCACGGATGTTCCGTTGACGCGCGTACCATTTGTCGAACGCATATCCGTAAGCATGAACGTTCCGTTCTGTTCGGGCGTAATCATCGCGTGTTGACGCGATACACCCAGGTCATGGAGCGGAATCGTACAGTTCGGATCGCGACCAATGGTTGTCACTCCTTCGATGAAAACGTGAACACCGAGATCGGCCCGACTGCGAATGACGTTGAGGAACGCCTTGGTTGCCGCTGGCTGCCCGGGAGGAGTGCGAAAATGATCAATCCGCAATGTACCCGTTAGCAATTGCGCCTCGGGTGGCTGTGCGGTGCTTCCGTATTTGTTTGCAAAACTCATGTCGAGAAATCACGCGAGGGGAAATTCCAGCGCGAAGCGTTATCGCACGTGGTCGCGAAAGGTCAAAATTCTACGGGACTATATCAATGCGAGTTCATTGCTGCACGAGCAATGAAATCGGCCCTCCAGGCTCGCTAGCATCCGTCCAAAACCGCGATTAGAAAATAAGGAGCTGGCAGAAATGGGACGCCATTCATGGTTTTTTTGCGGCTGCAGGTTCGCCCGCGGGGGTTGGCAAATGTATGACGGCTGGCATGGACGGCGGCCTGTGAGGGCCCAGCGGTCGATCCATCGGGGGTTCCGGTTTTCGCACCGTGGCGAATTGAGTTTGACGCTGTAGACGTACGATCGCTATTCGCGCACTGATTTTTCTTCATCTCGCCGCAAAACGACTTCCCCAGTCAAACTGGTCAAAGCCTGCCGTATTCGCCAGATGGACGCGCGTACTTTCGATGTTCGTCAATCAAATTGCTTTCAACTTAAGAGTTTAAACAACTTACGCTAGCGCCTTTTGGACTTGTTCGCGCATCTTTCGCAGTCCCGTCTCGGCAACCAACAACGCGTCTTGCGCCCAGTAATCGCGATTGAATAGTTCCAGCGACAGGGCACCTGTAAATCCAATATCCCGCAGATCTCTGAATAATTGTCCCAGCGGCGCAATCCCGTCGCCGGGATAGACGCGATGAGAATCATTGATCGTTTGCCGTGGCGGCTGGGCAGGGTAGTCGTTCATGTGAAACACCTGCATGGCCTGGCCGTGAAGCAGGCGAATGCCTGAAATGTCCGAGCCGCCTTTATAGACGTGATAGACGTCCGGCATGACGCAAGCTTTCGGATGCGCCGCCTCGACCGCGACGAACACGGCTTCTCCAAGGCGGCTCAGCGTCTTGGACGGCCCCCAAATTTCCACTTGCGGAACCACGCCGATTTCATCACCGATTTCCAACGCTGCCCGATAACGCTCAGCGATTTTCAGTAGATCCATTCCCACGCTTCCCGTCGCGCCAGCCGGCGGAGCAGCAATACGTATTCCACCGATTTGTTTCACTAGGTCCATGTCGCGCTTGAGGACTTCGAGGCCGTCGGCCCGTTTGGCGTCATCGTCGACAATCCAATTCGCGAATCCAATCGCGCTTTCCACGGTCAGTCCGCGATCAGCAATACGTCGTTTCACGTCCGATAATTTGCCACCGTCATTGACATGTTTTTGGATATGTTCGATCCATGGTTCGATCCCCGAGTAACCAGCCTTGGCAGCAATCTCGATTTGTTCTACCAACGAAAGATCTTGGCCGCGGATCGTGCTCGTATTCAAACAATATCGAAAGGGTTCGTCCTGATGGACATTGACCGCATCTGCCGCTTGAGGATTCGCGGCTACAACGGCAATTGCGGCAACCGTGCCGCGCGTGAGCATATCGCGTCGTGAAATTGAATCGCTCATCATAATCTCAATTGTGGGTCCGGTCGTGTTCATCCGGTTGTGAATGGCGACGCCGGAAATTCGTCATTGTCGTAAACGTGAAGACCAAAACGGTTTGGATTTGCATGCGAACCGAATGTTTACGCCCGCCAACCGTAAACCAGTTTGTGGTCTCGACTATTTCATCATCGTTTTCGGTTGCCAATATTCAGTGCTAATTTCAGACGGTCGGCAATTGGTAAGGCTGGCGGTAGATCTTGGTAAGCAGCTCGTTTGCCTCTTGGCAGTCAACAAACTGTTCCGATTGGGGATCGAACTCCAGTTGGCCCGTCGTACGGAACGCAATTTCTCCCAGATGGACCAGCGCACAAGAAGGATGCGCGATTTCCGCCGACGCGCGAGTGGCGGAGCGCGTTCGCACCGCGTGGAGGAAATCCTCCATGTGCTCGTCGTAGCCGATTTTGCTGCGAGACTCTTTTGTCTCGGTCGGCCCTTTTTCACCCTTCTTTCCAAGATAAACCGTGAACGCGCCGCGGCGCGAGAATACCATGTATCCTTTCGTTCCGTAGAAGACGTTGCCGTTGTCAAACCCATGCATGCCATACTCGGTGAACGGGTAGTTCTCGTACACCAACAGCCGGCCGTCAGGGTATTCGTAGGTCACATTCATGTTGTCGGGAAAATCGCCGAATTGGCTCTTCAGCATCATGCGGCTGCCACGAGCGGTTATCTTGACGGGACTGGCGGGGTCGCCCAAGCCCCACCGCGCCATGTCAATGTCGTGAATACCGTCGTCACCGATTTCGCCGTTTCCGTAGTCGCGAAAGTACCGCCAGGAACCGTGGAACCTTTGTGTGTTGAACGGGCGTTTGGGCGCGGGCCCCAACCAGCGATCGTAATCCACGCCGGCCGGCACCGGGCTGTCACTCACGGGACGTATCAACCGCCGCAGTTCCGCAGTCCAAGCGCGAGCAACCTTGACTTCACCGATGATCCCTTCACTTAGCAGCTTGGCCGCCTGCTTTGTCACCGGACTGGAGCGCATCTGGGTGCCATGTTGCACAACGCGTCCATATTTTTTCGCGGCGGCGACAATTTGTTTGCCCTCGTCGTACACGTGAGAAATCGGCTTTTCGATATAAGCGTCTTTGCCTTCCGCCAGCGCCGCCAGGGCGATTGGGGCGTGCCAGTGATGAGGCGTGGCAATAATCACGGCATCGACGTTTTTGTCGGCCAAAACATCTTCGTAACGCGAAGTGCGTTGCGGCGGAGTCCGTTGGAAACCATCGATCCGACTGGTGGCGGCTTCGATCCGCCCCGGATCGACATCGCACAGCCACCCAACGGAAACCGCGCTGTTTCTTTTCACGAGTCCGCTCAAATGCCCGCCGCCCATTCCTCCGCATCCGATCAGGGCCAGGCGGATAGTTTCCTCTTTCTCAGCGGCAGACGTATGCACGGCAGTCCACGTTGCCGCTGTCCCCGCGGCCAGCACGGTTCCCCCTCCGCGGACTAGAAACTCGCGACGATTCGCCGTCGTCGTTTGGTTCATCTTCACAGCTCCTTGACGTAAAACTTAATGGCGGCCAAGCATTACAATATAGAACAAGTTGCAGATGGTGTCAGTCAATCGAAACGACATCGCCATGCAATCGGACAACGTGCAAAAAAACACTGGTTTGCGACCCTGGTTTGACTGATCTGCAATTTGGGAGTTTGAGAAGTGCGAACGCTGTGCTTGTTGTTTTTGCTGTTCCATTTTTCGCCATTGGCACTGCTGCATGCCGCCGACCGAAAACCAAATATTGTCGTTGTATTCATCGACGACATGGGCTGGTCCGATTTGTCTTGCTTTGGTGGTAAAGCAGCAAAGACGGAGAACATCGATCGCCTGGCCGCCGAAGGCATCAAGTTCACCAACTTCTATGTCAGCTCGCCGATCTGTTCACCATCGCGCGTCGCACTGACCACCGGACAGTATCCCCATCGCTGGCGCATCACTTCTTATCTGGCAAGCAGAGACTCCAACAACCAGCGCGGTATGGCGCAATGGCTCGATCCACAGGCGCCAATGCTGGCGCGCGGGCTGCAACGCGTGGGTTATCTGACCGGGCACTTTGGCAAATGGCACATGGGCGGCCAGCGCGACGTCGGCGACGCCCCATTAATCACAGCCTACGGATTTGACCACAGCCTCACCAACTTCGAAGGCCTCGGGCCTCGAGTGTTGCCACTGAAAGACGCTTACGATGGTAATCCGCCAAAAAAACATAGCCTGGGTTCCGCTGAGTTGGGCGGCGGTCCCATCCGCTGGGTGGACCGGTCGAGAGTAACCGCCGAGTTCGTCGATGCGGCGGTTGCATTTATGGACGCCGCCCAAGCTGCTGATCAACCCTTTTATCTGAATCTCTGGCCCGACGACGTGCATTCGCCTTTCTTCCCTCCAAAATCGCTTCGCGCTAATACTGACGAGAGTAAGCGTTCAAAGTATTACGCGGTGCTGGATGCGATGGACCAGCAACTTGGCGTACTGTTCGATCGGATTCGGAATGACGATGTATTGCGAGATAATACACTGGTCGTCATTGCATCCGACAATGGTCATGAGCCGGGAGCGGGCTCGTCCGATCCGCTTCGCGGTGCGAAGACCTGGCTGTACGAAGGTGGCGTCCGCTCGCCGCTCATTGTGTGGGGTCCGGGATTGATCGCCGACGATGCCGCCGGCACGACGAACGACGAGTCCGTTTTTTGTGCGCTTGATTTAAACGTATCGCTGTACACCATTGCAAAGGCTGCCCCGCCGCAAGATGTAACGCTCGACGGCGAAGACCTGGCGGACACGCTGCTCGGCAAAGCGAGGAGTAGCCGCCACGCACCCATATTTTGGCGGCGGCCGCCAGATCGCCCCGGCTCAAAGCGTCAGCCGAATCCCGATTTGGCCGTGCGGCAGGGAAAGTGGAAGTTGTATCTCGACTACGATGGCGGCCATGTTCAACTTTACGACTTGAGCGCGGACATCTCCGAAACGCGAAACATTGCCGACAACCATCCTGACCTCGTGCAGCGTTTGACAACAGCGGTGCTCGATTGGAATGCTGAGCTGCCGGTCGACGCCGGCCATCCGGAATATCCAAAATAAAATCGGGCGGGAGTCTACTGTTCGTCGCAGCATTGTTGCGGCCAGTGAAACTGGGGCAATTGGCCTGCTTGGCAGCGTGATTCAACATTTCTTTCCAACGATTACAAATAGTCGTGTAATCAAACCGCCTTTTGCACTGATGATTGGATTCGGCTCATGAATTCTCCTGTGATTTCGCGGCGAACATTCAACAAGACGGCGGCAGCTAGTATCGCGGTCCCCGCCTTTGTGCCGTCGACCG
>JBFILF010000270.1:0-7726 GCA_041599835.1 Pirellulaceae bacterium | reverse complement strand
TCAAAAGAAACAGCATCCGCTCTTCATAATGATGGGCGCCTTCAATTTTGGCCAGTTCCGCCGGATTAAGCGTGAGGCTGGGAATGACGACAATCGTTCGCGCCGCGCGCCGGTCGGGAAACACCCGCGCGTACATTTGCGGCAGTCTTTGTTGAAGCCGGTCAAATTGGGACCGTTTGTCTTCGATCACATCGTCGTCGAACTGGTTCGCTTCCGCTGCGAATGACGCCTGTCGCAACTGCTGCGCGCTTCGTGAAGTCATCTTATTTTCCAGCCCCCGCCGTCCGTGAGCCTTTCATTAACGCGGCCAGGACATCGATGGTACTGATGAGTCCAACCACGTGGCTTTCCTCATCCACCACCACGACGCGATGGATGTGTCCGTCTACCATTTTTTGAATGACAACGGCAACGGGATCAGTGCCGCCAACGGTCACTACGTCACGCGTCATATGCCGCTCGACAAAATGTTCGGCGATGGGCGCGATCTTGGCCCGGACAGCAGCCAGCTTGTCCTCGTAAACTTGCACAGGCAACGATAATCCCGAATCCCAGAAGCTGGATTGGGCAAATTCGGTCCGGTTGGTGGTTACTTCGTTTTCCGCTTCGAGCATGTCGTACACGGAAAACACGCCGACGCAGCGGCCACCCGACACCACCGGGGCGCCAGAAATCTGCTTCGCTAACAATTTTTCGGCCACCTCGGCCAACGTGTCCTGGGGATCGAACGTGACGATTTTACGCGACATGATATCGGAGGCTCGCGTCTCCGACATCCATTGCTGAATGGTCATCAATCCATTTTCCTGCTGTTGGAAAGGTTGAAAAAAGGCAAGATGTTAAAACGGACAGCATAACATGTCGGCGCGGTGGGCTCGGCCGGCGCACCGACCAATCTCTTGGGGGACTGGCTGCACAACACCGTCCAATTTCTCACGAGACTGGCTGCCAGGGCAAGCCGTTTAAGTGACAATTATTGTCAAGCCACCGGTGACCAGCCTTTTTTGATGTTGTCGTTTTTGAATTCGACCCAAAACGCCTCGATTTGTTTGGCGGAATTGGAAACGCGGATGTCGCGCGCCAAAGGGACTTTGCGGTTGGGACTGAAATCCGTGTAGTGCAGGACGTAAGCCGGAAAGTCTTCACTCTCAGTCTCCTTGTTAGTCTTCCACAACATGAACTTGCGGACCATCGTTTCGCCTTTCAGTTGCTTGGTGTACACTTCGCGGCGAATGAGCTGGCTTTTGGGCAGCGTCATTTGTTTGGCGTCCCGGTCGGCCATGGGCACGTCGACCATATCAGCGATCTGTTCGATCCGGACGTCAGACGGATTGACTGTCTTGTCGTCGCGGCGGCGGAGGAACTGCGGTGATATCACACTGACCAGCGGCAAACGCCGGATCACTTCGTACCGCCCATCGTCCCGATTCCAGTTCAGCGTCATGCGGTTAACCGGGGCGCCGCGCGTCGTTTGTGAAATTAGATCCAGGCAAGATATTTCAATCACCCATTGCGGCTCGACCATCTGGTAAGCCACGTGATCCGAGTTGACTTCGGCATATTCGCTGTCGACCACCATGTCTTTTAAATCCGACAGCATTTCCCGCCGCTGGTCGTCGCTGAAGCCGCCACCGACGCGGCACAACACCTGCAGCGCGCCGTCGCCCCGCACGATCGCCAACAACAAGTCGTGCATCATGCCCTGGCGCTCCTCGCTGGACTCGGTAAAGCCGATCACGGCGGCGTCCAATGTGTAGCGGGGCTTGATCTTGAACAGCCCGGCCGTGTCGCTCCGCACCACCAGCCCTTCACTGCCCTGTTGCTCGACCCACTCGCGATACATGCGGTCCACGTCGTTGGCCGTCGTGGCGGTCTGGGCCTCCACCGGATGAATCAGCTGGCCTTCACCAAACGATTTGCTGATCCACTGCCAGGTCTGGGCAAACGGCTGTTGCACCGGCTGGCCGTCAACTTCGATCAGATCGAACACAGCAAACTGAACTTGCTGCAATTCATCTTCCGATTGTGGCTGCCGCGTATAGCGGATGACGTCATGCACGCGCTCGCGGCGGCCGTCGGCGTGTTTGACGTACATCTCTCCGGCCACCATAAGCTGACCAACCCCGACCTCTTTCAGCCGGCGGCCGGCTTCCTCGATCCACGGCAAGCCGATACGGATCGTGCCGCCAGGGTTGATTGAGAACAAGTTGTCCTGGTCAAAATACAGCACGGTAAACTCGCCGTCGATTTTGCGGCTAACCAGAAAATCCGCATTGGGAATCTTGCGACCGATATCGACGTGGTCCAGCGGATACATGCGGCCGCCAAACTGGCGCCGATAATCCTGGACTTTGGGCAGAATTGTTGGATCCTGCAAGGACGTCGAACTCGTGACGGCATACGCACCGTACTTGATCTGAACGCCGCTTTTAATGATCAATGGGTTGCTGGCCATTACGATTCGTCCTGTACCTGGGAAGGGGCATCCGACTCGTCGGGCGTTTTCAGTTCCAAATTTGACAGGTGCAACAACAGGCAATAGCGGTCGCCATCAATTCGACCCTCGAGAAAACCGCGATAAGGCGTGCCACCGCGGCGCAGCACCAGCGGCTGGTTTGATTTCGGGCCCCCGCCGAGCAACATCATGCTGTTTTTCTCATGCAGTTGCTTGGCCATCGCGTACAAAAAATCGTACGTCAGGCCATTGATATGCATCAGCTGTAGTTTGGTGGAAAAAACGAACTTGCGGCAGGCTCGTTCCTTGTCGATCAGCCGCCCCGTCCAAAGCAACGGGATGTCACCGGAGACATTTTGCATCGTCATCTCACGCGGACGCCGCTCGCGCTCGGAGCCGTCCGGGTTGCGCACGATTTCAAATTGCTGCACTTTGTGAACGATCTTGCGCTGTTTATCGATGAACACTCGAGACGTGTTCTGTAGAAAATGACCAACCGTTTCCAAGTCAACTTCCGGATCGCCGTCGATCAGCGCTTGGCCCACATTGCTGAGTTCGCCTTGCTGTTCGAGTAACGCATCCAGATCGCGGTCGATCGTCGATTTCAGCACACGAATGCTATTGGCCTGGCGACCCTGGGCGTCCAGCCAGCGAACGCGCTGGGGTGAATGCACCGTTTCCATATTCACCACCGCATCGCGGCCGGCGCTGTTACTGATGTTGATTTCCGGCATGCTTAAATCATCCCAAAGTCCATTAATTCATCTTCCGAGGCGTCTTCGTCCATCTCAGCGGTGAATCGCGGTTGTTGGTGCCCAATCATCTCGATGTTGGACGGCGTCCCGATCAACAGAAAGACCTCGTCCAATTCGTTGGTCAACAAAAACCCGGTGTCCGGTTCCAATCCGCCCCGAAAACTGTAATCGAACCTGAAGATCGCGCCAGACTTGAGCTCGTCCATCAGCTGGTCGCCACCGCCTTCCTCGAAGTCCATGCGATATACCAATCGCATGCTGTGATCCAGCAGTTCGTCCAGCGTCGCGCGGCGGTCCAGTTCAATCGGCGCACTGAATGATGATGCCACCGGCGTCATTGCGCGACCTTCCAAATCCACAGGAGTCAATACGGTTTTGTCGCACCAGTTACCGTCGGCAGTCAGGTAGCCAATGCCCGTGCCGCCTTTGCCCACGACGGTCCGGCCATCTTCGGCTAGCGTCGCCAGTTCGCATTTATCACCTTCCTCGTCGAGGATTTCGAGATCTTTGAACCCGTATAATTTGGCGCGATCGACCTTGGACATCTGCAAGGGAATCTGCGCCCCCTTGAATTCGAAAATTAACGGTTTGGCCATTCTGTGAGTTCTGTTTATCTTTGATTCGATTTGGGGCCGGCGTACGGTGCCGCGCCGTGACACAAACACGACGTATCCGCATGTCTGTTTAACCACCGGTCAAAGGCGCCAGTCCTGCTTCCCCCTTCACTCTCCATAACTCGCCTGCGGCTCAGGTTGAAAAACGGGCCGCGCTGACCTTGCTGCTAGCAGTCTTTACTTTTTTAGTCGAGCGATGTTCGTGACGCTACCGCTACTCGTATAATTTTCACCACAGGCAACGGTGTAAGCGAGTGATCAATTCGGCCGCCGGGATTCCCAGCATTTGGCACATCAGGAGGAGAACGATGCTGTTTGCTCTATTATTCGATGAACAAGACAGGATGGTCGCCGCGGCGCCGGCCGCTGAACAACAACCGATGGGTCAACGATACTGGCGCGACGTTCACCCTCAAGGGATTGCTGCGCGGGAAGATTGGCAAACCGCGGTCGTCGATGTAATCGATCAGCGGCTTATCGAAAAACTCAACTCACTCGCTTTGGATGACGCCGAACTGGCGGAGTGCCGACTAGCAATCGACGTTCTGATCGGGGTCGGCGATGATGGGCAAGATCACAGCGGGATTCGGGCTGCCTGAGCCACATCACGGTCAGCAAGCGCCGGATGCAGATCAAGGATTGCAGATTGCAGAGTGATACGAGCGGTTCGGGCAGGCACCGCCATAGCAACGAGCCATGCTCATTGCGACAGAATCCAGTTGGCAATTTTCCGACCCGTCACGTTCAACGGGCGCTGCCCGAGTTCATTTAACCGCGTCCACTGAATTCCGTCGGGTGAACCGTTGTTTAGTCGACCGCGAACGTCTGTGGCATGGTAACAATCCAGCGTGATACGAAACCGCGTGACGGCGTGACGAATTTGCTTTACCGGCGGTCCCAGCCGAACGGATAATCCCGTCAATTGTCGGACGCGCTTGCAAAGAGACTGGCCGTGACCGGACGGCGGCACTGCGAACCGTGGAAAGTCCCACAAGTCCGCCCATCGCTGGCCCGGCTGGCAGTGCCGCAGCACGACACGATCGCCGCGGCGAATGATGATTGCTGCTTCGCGCACCGATTCGTACTTCGTTTTCGCCACCGACCGGCGTGGCAGCTCATTGGCCCGGCCGGATTGGAAAGATTCACAAAATCGCCTGACCGGGCATTCGCCGCAATCGGGATGGTTGACGTGACAAAGCTGGCTACCGATTTCCATCAGCGCCTGATTCACGTCGCCCGGGCGGTGGCGTGAAACGAGTTTGTCGGCCAGCTCCCACAATTTGTGCCGCCCTGGTTTTGATTTCGGGTCGTCACCCAATTGGATCAGCCGCGCAAAGACCCGCTCGGTGTTGCCTTCGAGAATCGGGTACGGCTGGTCCAGCGCGATGGACAATATCGCCCCGGCCGTGTAGCGGCCGATGCCGGGCAGCGCAATCACTTCGTCAAACGTCTGAGGAAAGCGTCCGCCGTGCTGGTCGACCACCATGCGGGCCGCCGCATGCAGTTGCCGGGCCCGCCGATAATATCCGAGACCTTCCCAATATTTCAGCACTTCCTGCAATTCAGCGGCGGCCAACGCCCGGACATTTGGGAATCGCTTGATGAACCGTTCAAAATAGTTGATTACTGTGGCAACCTGCGTCTGTTGCAGCATGATTTCGCTGACCCAAATCCGATACGGCGATTTTTGTTGGCGCCATGGAAGCTGGCGCTGATGCCGGTCGAACCACTTCAGCAAGGATCGGCGGAATCGCGATCGGGCGGTTGTATCGGTCCACCATGCGGACTTAGTTGAGGGCGAAGTCACTGTAGCCGCTCCGCGGTTTCAGGCTTTGACGACGAAATTCACCAGTCGATCCGGCACCACGATGACCTTCGATACCGTCTTGCCGTCGATGAACTGGTCGACGCGATCGTCCGAGCGCGCCACCGCTTCCAGTTGTTCTCGATTCGTGCCGCGCGGCACGCGAATCTTTGCGCGGACCTTGCCGTTAATCTGCACGGGAATTTCGACGTCCTGATCGACCGTCCATTGTTCGTCGAATTGGGGCCAAGGTTCGTAGGCCAGCGTGCCAACGTGGCCGAGGACGCGCCACAGCTCTTCTCCGATATGTGGCGCGAAGGTTGACAACAACAACACAAACGGTTCCATCGCTTCGATGGGTCGTCGATCCTGTTTGGTGAAGAAATTGACAAACTCCATCAGCCGGGCAATGGCCGTGTTGAAACTTAGGGAATCGATGTCCTGCGACACGGCCTTGATCGTTTTATGAACGACGCGGCGTTGTTCGTCCGTTAATTCATGATCGCCCACGGACGCGTTGCATTTCATTTCCTCGGCCGCTTCGTCGACGATCATCCGCCAAGCGCGGTCGAGAAATGAGCGAATGCCGTTGACGCCACTCATACTCCAAGGCTTTGCGGCTTCCAGCGGCCCCATGAACATTTCATACAGTCGCAGTGAGTCGGCGCCATAGTCGGCAACGATCTCATCGGGGTTGACGACATTGCCGCGGCTTTTGGACATTTTGTACGCGCGACCCTCGACGCGGATTTGCGGGTTGGATTTGAGCACGAAGAAATCGCCCTGTTTTTCGGCTTGCTCCTCGTCCAGCCGAACACGAGAAAGTGGTTGGCCGTCTTGTTTGTGGATCACCTGCCCTTCATCATCGGCGGTGACATGTTCATAACTGACCCACTGGCCATCGGCGGTTTGAAAGCCGCTCAACTCCAGTTCACCCAGGATCATGCCCTGATTGACCAGCTTTTGAAACGGCTCGGCGGTTGACACATAGCCTCGATCAAACAGCACCTTGTGCCAAAACCGCGCATACAGCAAATGCAGCACCGCGTGCTCGGCGCCGCCGATGTACAGATCAACGGGCATCCATTGTTTTTCCTTATCCGGATCCACTGCATGCTGGTCGTTTCGCGGATCGATGAACCGCAGGTAGTACCAGCACGAACCAGCCCACTGGGGCATCGTGTTTGTTTCCCGGCGGTAGCGCACGCCGTCGATCACCTGGTACAGCCACTGGTCATCCGCCTTGGCCAGCGGCGGCTCCGGGCGCCCGTGAGGTTTGAAATCATCCAGCTGCGGCAGGTCCACCGGCAGTTCGCACTCGTCGACCGGCCGAATCATACCGGTTGGTTGGCCATCGGCATCCAGTTCGTGCAAGATGGGAAACGGCTCGCCCCAAAATCGCTGGCGGCTAAACAACCAGTCGCGCAGTTTGTAATTCACGGCGGCGCGGCCCAAGCCGTCGCGTTGCAAATCATCGATGATTTTCCTCTTGAATTCTTCCGTTTCCAATCCGTCGTAATCGGCGGAATTGATCGCGGTTCCGCGGCCACTGTATACCAGCCGGCCCGCCGCCAATTGCTCGCGATCGATGTCCACGTTTGCGGCTGGTTCGTAAACCGGAATAACTTTCAATCCGAATTGCGTGGCGAATTCAAAATCGCGCTCGTCGTGGGCCGGCACAGCCATGATCGCACCAGTTCCATATGAAGCCAGCACGTAATCCGCGATCCAGATCGGAATTTGCTGACCGTTTACCGGGTTGATGGCGTATGAACCGGAAAACACGCCTGTCTTGGTCTTTTTCACTTGTTGCCGTTCGCGATCGCTTTTGCTGGCCGCCAGCGCCAGATATTTTTCTACTTCGGCACGTTGCGTTTCGGTCGTCAGCGAGTCAACCAACGGATGTTCCGGCGCGATGACCATGTAGGTTGCTCCGAAAAGCGTGTCGGGCCGCGTTGTGTAAACGCGGAGCACGCGTTCGTCCGGTGTTTGGGGATACCCGTCCGATTGACGCGTCGATTTCCAAGCGGCAAACTCGCTCGGTTTACCCGCGAAGAAATCCGCATCGGCGCCGCTGCTGCGCCCAATCCAATCAGCT
>JBFILF010000269.1:0-7743 GCA_041599835.1 Pirellulaceae bacterium | reverse complement strand
GGATGCCATGGAACTAACCAGCCCGGAATTTCGCAATGGCGATCGGCTTCCCAAAAAATATACTGGCGAAGGCGTCAACGTTTCGCCGCCGTTGCATTGGCAAGGCGTACCAGAAGCAACCAGGCAATTCGCGATTGTTTGCACAGACCAAGACGGACCGGGCGGCATGCATTGGGTGCACTGGTTACTGTACAACGTCCCGGCGGGCTGCCGGACATTGCCAGAAGGTTTGATCTGGTCGGATAATCTGGACGATTCCAACGGTATCCGCCAAGGCAAGAATTCATGGGACGTGGGCAAGACGATCGGATATCGGGGTCCGTTGCCGCATTCAGGCACCGGCGTCCATCGGTATTTGTTTTCCCTTTACGCGCTCGACATGCAACTGAATCTCAGCGAAGGCCTGGAGAAAAACAGCCTGCTCTCGGCCATCGAAGGCCATGTTCTGGAACGCGCCGATTTGATCGGCACCTACGAGCGGTAGTTTGCTTACCGGCGCGGTCGAAACAAAATGAACGTGGTGTCATCGGGTTTGCTCGGCGAGTGACCTGAGTCAGACTGCATCCGCAAACGGCAATCACGACACAGCCGTTTGGCCGCGGTGTCCAGCGGGCCTTTGTAAATCAAATTGACCAGCTCGGTCACGCTCAAGTTATCGAACACGCCGTCCGAAGCCAAAAAAACGGTGTCCCGTTGCCGCAGGGGAAGGGGCGAACCAATGTCAATTCTCATGTCCGCCGCACCGATCACGTTCGAGACGATGTGGCGGTCTTCGTGATCCATGGCGTCGTGCTCATCCAATAATCCCGCTTCGATACCGTATCCGACAGGCGAATGAGCCATGGTCTGCAGTTTCACTTTGCCTTGGCCGCCCACCAGCACGATCCCCGAGTCGCCCACGTGATAGGGCCGCACCATGTTGCCGTCTACTTCGATGATGGCGATGGTGGTTGCCGCACCGGTACCCAATTGGCGAACTGCCCGGTTAGCCTGTTCAATGCCATTAATGATGGCCGTGCGCAGTGCTACGTCGTTGCCCCGCCCATCATGGATGGCCTTTTGCAGTGATTGGACCGCGGTCCGCGATGCTTGTTCGCCGCCGGCGGTGCCGCCCACGCCGTCGGCCACGACCAACACAAAGGCATTCTCTCCAGAATAAATAATCCCGGCCGCGTCTTCGTTCGCCGTGGGCTTGCCGGGACAACGATCGGTAAACACGACAACCGTTCCAGAACCAACGTGCACGCTGATCGGATCAGCCATTTGACCGTCGAAGAACAACTGGTCGTCGCGGGTCAGATTCTCGGGCATGGTGGTCATTCCAGCGATTTGCTGCACCAGGGGCAGTAGCTCCAGAAGTCTAGCGCGACTCCCCAATGGCAGGACGGGCAGCGGTCATGGGATCCCTCGAGTTTCCATTTGCGTTTGACTTTGCGGCGGCACCAGGGGCAATAGCGCATGAACCGCATCAACCATTTGCGCTTGCATTTGGGATTGTCACACCTGGCCTCATACCGTTTGTCACTTAGTTGGCGCGAGGTGGTGACTTCGAATCCAGCGCCAAAGCACCAGGGGCAATAGTGCCAGTCCGGCTTTAGCCCGCGGTGACATCTCGGACACTGGCCGGCAAATCGGGTCGCGTCGCGATGCTTGCGTCGCTGCACACCGCACCAGGGACACGCCATCATGCATTCGGCGATCGGGCCGGTACATTGATGACAAGTATGTGCCAGCTCCAGCGACTTGGCGAATCGCCGTTTGAATTGGCGGTGGCGGACCGCTTTCCAATCGCGTTCCGTGGAAGAGTTTCTCGAGCTGCCGGCGCGGGTTCGCGTTGACGTGCGGACCGATCGCGATTTGATCTGGTTGAATTTCGCCAGCATCGGCACGGCGGATGAAAATCGTCGGCGGGGATTGGGCTCGATCGCTTTGCGAATCAGTTGCACCAAATCCTGCGAACAACGATTGCGCAACTGCCGATGACCGGGCGCCGGCCATTCGAACGGCCATTCCGGCAAATGACCACTGAACATGCGGTACATGATCAGCCCCAGCGAGAATACATCGGAGCGGAACGATGGCTTGCCCATGGCCTGCTCCGGAGAGCAATAACCCAGCGTTCCGGAGCCCGAAGCGCGAATGGTGCGGATGGCCATCTTGGCAATACCGAAATCCGTTAACATTAATTGACGATGGGGAAACAGGATCAGATTTTCCGGTTTGATGTCGCAATGGATGATGCGGTGCTCGTGTGCAAATGCGGTGGCGGAGATCATCTGCTGGGAGAAATCGCGGGCCAGATCCATTGACATGCGCGACTGCAGTCGATCCGCTAATGTCTGTTCGCCCAGCGGATAGGCGATCACGAATCGACCGCCGATCACGTCGGCATTTTTCAGCGGCAGGATGTTGGGGTGTTTCAACTGGGCCGCCATCCGCACCTCTTTGCGGTATTCCTCCATGATTTCATCGGTGAGATGGACATCACGAAGTATTTTCAGCGCCACGCGGACACCCTCGATGGTGTCCATTGCCTGGTAAACGACGGCAAAACCGCCCTCGCCCAGCTTGCGTTCAATCTTGTATTTGCCAATTTTTTGGCGAGGTTTAATGGAAAACGTTGTCATGGTCCTTACGTCGGTCCGGCAAAGTCGCAAAGCCGTAAAGCGGGCCCATTATAGCCAGTTGCGCGAGCCGGGAACCGGATGGCCGGCATCCGTTTTGTCAGCTGGCCGATGGCAGAAAGATCTGGAAGTTGCTGCCCGTTCCGACATGGCTCTGCACGTCCATGCGTCCGTCGTTTTTCTCAAGGATGGCTTGAATGATCGCCAGCCCCAGTCCCATGCCCCGCGCCTTGGTGGAAAAGAAAGGATCCATGATCCGCGCCAAGTCCGCTTCGGCAATGCCACAACCATTGTCTGCGACGGACACCGAAAGGTGCTGGCCGTCTTTTCCAAACGAAATCGTCAATTGGCCTCCCCCCTGGTTCATGGCGTCCCGCGCATTGCGGACCAGGTTGCGAATGACCATCGCAATCTGATTGACATCCCCCCTGACCGGCGGCAACCCGGGGGCTTTCTCGATAACGACGTGGATGTCGGGCGGCAGGTCGACGCTGTCAATCGTCTGTTGCACCAGCTCGATCAAATCGATTTCGGCAATTCGCGGATCCGGCAGTTTTGCCAGGTCCGTGAGAGCGGTGATCACGTTATCGATCATGTGGATTTGGCGATCGATGCGTTCCAGATGTTCAATGATTTTCGATTCGGTGGGCGATTTGGCGTTCATCAGATAGTAGGCCGATGTTTTGGCCGCATTCAGCGGGTTGCGGATTTCGTGGCTGATATTGGCGGAAACCTGACCGAGCAGCGCTAGTTTTTCATTGCGGACAAGCTCTGCCTGGGCATCGCGCAACTCCGCGGTCCGGTCTTGCACCTCCCTTTCCAGATAACGGTTCAGTTCCGCCAGTTTGTGTTCGGCCCGTTTCAAATCGGAAATATCGCGGATAATGCCGGCAAACAGAATCTGGTCATCGATCGAGATTTGACTGACCGCCAGGTGGATGGGAAAGACCGAGCCATCCTGGCGGCGCCCCACCACCTCGCGGCCGATTCCGATGATTTTGGCGGTGCCGCTCTCCAGGTAATTGCCGATGTACGAATCGTGCTCCTCGCGGAACGGTGGCGGCATCAACATCTTGACGTTTTGGCCAATCACCTGTTCGGGTGCATACCCGAACAGCCGCTGCGTGGCGGGGTTGACGGTTTGCACCGTGCCGTGGCTGTCGATCACGATGATTGCGTCCACGGCGCTATCCATGATCGCGTTGAGAAGAGACTCGGAAAGTTGCAAATTGCTTTTCATGAGGCGTGGCCGGAGGATGGCTATCCACTTGATTCGTCGGCCGATCGACTCGGTCGTTGGGTGGGCAACAAAATCTTGAACTCGGCGCCGCCCGATGCGGCATTGGCGGCTTCGATGGTACCCTGGTGCACTTCGATGATCCGTTTGGCGATCGCCATGCCCAGTCCCGTCCCCCCGCTCTTGGTCGTATAAAACGCCTCGAATATTCCGCTACGTTGCTCGTCGTTCAGCCCGGGTCCGTTATCCCGGATGCTAATTTCCAGCGCGGGCCGGCCATCGATTTTTGCGCCCCGTGCCGCGATTTCCACGACCACCGAGTCCGCGCAGGCTTCGATGGCGTTTTGAAACAAATTGCGAAACACCTGTCGCATGCGGGCCGGATCCAACGGCAGCCGGCAGCAGACCCCATTGAGCTTTTCGGTCAACTGGTTGTGTTTGCCTTGCAACGCCTGCCGCACCTCCTCCCACGAATCGCGCCACACGACGTCCAGGGCCGTTTCCTGCACGTCGAGTGTCACCGGCGCCGCGTAGGTGCGAATTTCTTCCAGCAGTGTCTGCAGGTCATCGGCCGCCGATTCGATTCGGGTTAGTTCGGCATTGGCCTCGGTTTGATACCGCAGGTCGAGGCGCAACATTTCCACGCTGGCTTGAATCCGTTGCAACGCATTGCGGCTTTCATGTGCCAGGGCGGTCATGGTTTGACCGATTGCCGCCAGTCGCTCGTTTTGCAGCGCCCGCCGCTGGGCGGCCAACAGATCGGTCACATCCAACCCAATGGCCAAGACCGCGGTGGGGTGGCCCTGGGGATCGGTCAGCACCGAATTAGACCAGCGAATATCCCTTGTGCCGCCGGACTGGGTGACGATTCGATTGATGATTCCACGCGTTTTAGTTTTTGCCAGCGACTTTTGAAAAACGTCCTGTAACCATTGCCGGTCCGTTTTCTGCAGAAAGTGGTCGAACCAGTTTTTCCCCTCGATCTTCTCGATCGGCCATTCCGTGATGGCTGCCAGGTAGGCGTTGGCCCGCAGGATGGTACCATCCAGATCCAGTACCAGCACAATCGCCTCGGCCACGTGCAGCAACTGCTCCACGAAGTAGTTTTCTTTTCGGAGCTTGGCCTCGATTAACCGGTGTTCGCGAATTTGGCTCAACCGCAGCCTAAGCTGATCGGGATCCACCGGCTTAATCAGGTAATCGGTAGCTCCCTGCCGCAGGGCGTTGATCGAGCTGTCGAGATCGGCGTAAGCGGTGATCACGACAATGTCAACGTGGGGAGCCTGCTGGCGGATCTTGGTCAGCAGGTGATCGGACGACCCGTCCGGCAGCTTGCGATCGAGTATGGCGACGCTGATGTTTTCCCAATCGGCAAACGACTCGGCTTCGCGGCAAGTCGACACCGTCGTCAGCTGAATCCCGTCCAACTCGAGAATGTCGCCAATGTTGATTTGCGTATCGCGATCGTCTTCGACCAGCAGAACACGAAACGGCTCAGCCATCTTGATTAGGTGATCCCGTACTTTTCAAGCAGCCGGTACAAAGAGCGTCGACCGATTCCCAGCGCGCGGGCCGTCTGTGCCTTGTTGCGGTTGTGCCGCTGGTAAACCTGTTCAACATGCAGACGGTTTAACGATTCGAGGTCGATATTTGATCCCACGGTGGAATCGAGCATGCTTTGGCTGCCTTCTAAAATTTCTGGTGGCAGGTTTTCCGCGGCGATCGAATGATCGTCACCTAATATTTTAGCCCGTTCCAGCGCGTTGTGCAGCTGGCGCACGTTTCCCGGCCAACTGTATCGCGTCAGTTTTTGGACCAGCTCGTCCGAGATTTCCCAATTGCCATCCAGAAAATGTTCGATCAGCAGTTTGACATCTCCTTGTCGCTGGCGAAGTGGCGGCAAATTGATGGTCAATACGTTGATCCGATACAGCAGATCTTCACGAAACCGCCCGTCGGCCACGTCCTGAGTCAAATCGCGATTGGTGGCGGCGATCAGGCGCACGTTGACCCGGCGTTCTTTAACCGAACCCACGCGCCGCAACGAGCCGTCTTCCAGTACGCGAAGCAGTTTGGCTTGCAGGGCCCCGGCCAGTTCACCGAGTTCATCGATGAACAGCGTGCCACCGTCGGCGACTTCGAACATGCCTGGTTTGGTTGCGACGGCCCCGGTAAAGGCGCCTTTTTCGTGCCCGAACAGCTCGCTTTCCAGCAATGGCTCGGGGAGGGCGGCACAGTTAATCACCACCAGCGGTTTGTCGGCCAGCCGACTGGCCCCGTGGATGGCCCGGGCCACCAGTTCCTTGCCGGTTCCGCTTTCCCCTTGGATCAACACCGGTTTATCCGTGACCGCGGTTTTTTCAATCAGTCGATAGACTTCCTTCATCGCCGGTGAATCACCGATCATGTTGGTCGGCGGCGCGATCTGATTCAGCACGTGGCGCAGGTGCTTGTTTTCCGTTTCCAGCTGCCGCGCCCGGTAGGCCTTTTGAATCAGCACGTCCAGTTCCGACAATTTGGCCGGCTTGGTGAGATAGTCGTAGGCCCCGTGCCGCATGGCCTCCACCGCGTTTTCAATCGATCCGCCGCCGGTTAGCATGATTACTTGTAATTCCGACTCGTCGCTGCGAAGCCGTTTGAGCAACTCCAGTCCCGAAATGTTCGGCATGTGAATGTCGACCACCGCCACGTCGAATTGTTTTTGGCTGGCGCGGTTCAACGCTTCTTCCGCGTCTTCGGCCTGCTCGACGTTGTAGCCGGCGCGGTGAAAATACCGGTACACGGTCTCTCGAAAGCCTTCTTCGTCGTCGACCACCAGCAAATCGATTTTGCTGCGATCGGTCAGTTCGCTCATGGGAATCGTACTTTCCGCAGGTTTTTTCAGGCAAACGTTCATTGGACTATTGTCGTTGATTTGAGGTGAAATTGAAGTGTCAAGGGCCTGGAAGCAAATCCAGGCTGGAAACTACGCCGACCGGTCGCCGTTGCTGATCCAGCACGACCAGGTGGTGAATTTTTTCTTGCCGCATCATGCGGGCCGCCAGCGAAATGGGGCTATTCGCGTCAATTGTCTGCACCGCGCTATTCATGAATCGGCTGACACGGGCCAGCGGTTCGATGCCAATCTGCCAGCTGCTTTCCTCCGTCGACTTGGACAAGGTCGCCTCCAAGCCAAAGTTGTTGGACTCGTCGTTGGCCTGCCGTTCCACTTCGAATCGCACAATGTCCGTCGCAGTCAGGATGCCCACGCAAACTCCCATTTCGTCGACGATCGGCAAGGCGCCCACGCGATTTTCCACCAATATTCGAGCCGCATCGATGATGTTTTGGCTCGATTGGCAGGTCACCACGTTTTTGCTCATGATGGAGGCAACCGTTTCGTTCGATTGGCGCGGCGTTTCAACTGTCATCGTTGTCCTTTCTGAATTGCTCGCTCCATGCGTATTACTCAGTCGTGTTTCAATTTCCCAGCTGCGGTTAACTGGCCGATTGAACAGCCGGGGCCGCCGGTTGCGGCCGCGTCGTCTTGACCGTCAATACCGGGCACGGCGCCTGTCGCAAAACTTCCTCGGCAAAACTCCCCATCAAGAAACGCGTCAATCCCGTGCGGCCGTGCGTCGCCATCACAATCAAGTCAATGGAGTTTCGTTGGGCATATTCGATGATCTCCTCCGCCGGCATGCCATCGAGAACCGCCCGCACACAGTCGGCATTATCAACCGGAATGTCCTCTAACAATTGAAGCGCGTGTTTTTTTTCCGCTTCAATCTGCGTCTGCACGGTCGGATGGCCGGCAGAGCCATCTTCAAAAGAGACTGGCAACGCATGGACCAAATGGACTCTCGAATTAAACGGCCGAGCCAACGACAAGGCCAGATTGAT
>JBFILF010000268.1:0-7780 GCA_041599835.1 Pirellulaceae bacterium | reverse complement strand
GAGTGGAAAGAGTACATCGAAATCAACGCCAACGAAGCTCCCAACTGCCCCAACATCACCGAGCGAAAAGAACCGTTGGCCGACCGCAATCCGTAGCGGTCCATCAAGTTTCGACGGTTAGCGGATCCTCCGCTGCAAAACTCTCAACCCTTTCGCCAAACTGCCAGCTGGGTCCTGCGAGCGTCATGTCGTGCGACTTGTGCGCTCAACGCCTGCACAGGCGAAATTCTCTTGGGGGACCTACAGCACGGAAACGATGCGCTCAAAAATACAGGCGAATCGCACTTGACGAAAGAAATGGCGTAGCGAAGTTGCCATGATTCTAGCATCCGCGCGCCGAGATTACCAGCAGTTTTAGCTGCCCGCTGAAGAGACATGCCTGGCGATAGAGGCTGACCAAGAATTTGTCGATTTCACTTGCTTTTTACGATTTAATGCGTTTAGGATGAAATGGTTCGTCAGTGTTGTTGATCGCATTGCGCCGTGCTGCGATCCGGGACGCAGGGAGTGTCCCGCAAAGATTGACAAGGAGAAATTGATGATTCACTACACTTGCGACCGCTGCAAAAAACGCATCGCCGATGGAGAAGAGTTGCGATACGAAGTGAGAATCGAAATGCAAATGGCGCTCGATGTCGACGACGATCAATCGGGCGACGACGATCGCGACCACTTGAATGACGTCGATGAACTGCTGCAGCGGATCGACGACGAATGTGAGGAACTGTGCGAACAGTTCTATCAAACCCGCCGCTTTGATTTGTGCGCGACGTGCTACGAGCAGTTCGCTCGAAATCCGTTTTCTGTGGAACCGCAAATCCAGGTTGGATTCAGCGAAAACTAATGGCGTCGCCATCGAACCGTCCGCGTTCATGCCGCGGCGGAGCGAACCATTTCCGGGCCTAAGCGTTTGCGAGGCAGCATGGCATGCGAACCCGGCTGATACTGCTCAGCGCGGTCCTGTTGCTAATCACGGCGCGATTCGTCACGTCGCAGTCCAACCCGGAAATCGTGACGGGGCGCCAGATGCGGCTGACTGACGGCCCCTACGTCGTCCAGCGAATCGACGGTCCGATTACGTTACTGGTGTCGCCGAAAATGCCGACCAACTCCACGGCCGACCCGCGGCCGTTTGCCGTAAAACTGGCTTCCCTGAAAGTCAATCCGAGCAGGCGGCCACGCTCACGATTTGAACATGCTTATGAGCTGACTCGATTGGTCCGCGGCGGTACCGTCTATTTGCGATTCGATCGTCAGCGATTTGATCAGGATCAAATCCCGATCGCCTATGTTTTTGCCCAGGATCGACTGGTTAATGCCGAATTGGTTGCCTGTGGCGCAGCAATCCCCAAGTCGGTGCCCGGCAATTCGCCCAAGCTGCAGCGCCTGATTCGCCTGGCCGCCAAACCGGCAGATGGACGCCGGTAGAGGTTAGCGGGCCGAGGTAAGCCAGCCGAGGTAAGCCGGCCGATAATGGAACGACTTGAGCACAAAAATCGCTAGGGTTAGAATCGCCCCGGTCGAAAATCGCGGGCGAATTTCATCGTCGAACAGCGCGCCGGCTTCTCGACTGTATCCACAACCACTTGAATCAACAATGAAAATTGCAGTAATTGGCGGTGACGGCACTGGACCTGAAGTGACGCGCGAAGCGTTAAAGGTACTCCAGTCCGTCTCGCAAATCGAAGAATTTACTTACGAACTGACCGAACTGGATTACGGCGGCGAGCGGTATTTGAAAACCGGTGAAATTCTGCCCTCCGGCGCGGTTGAACTGTTGCGCCAGCACGATGCGATCTTTCTCGGTGCGGTCGGTCATCCGGACGTGACACCCGGCATCATCGAAAAGGGCTTGTTGCTCGAACTGCGGTTTCAACTTGACCAATACATCAATCTGAGACCGGTGATGCTGTACCCCGGCGTGGAAACTCCGCTGGCCGGCAAGGGACCCGACGACATTAACTTCGTAGTGGTGCGGGAGAACACCGAAGATTTGTATGCGGGCATCGGAGGGTTTTTGAAAAAAAACACGCCGGATGAAGTCGCCACGCAAACGGCCATTTATTCGCGCAAGGGCTGCCAGCGGTGCATCCGCTGGGCATTTGAATACACGCGAAAACGCAACAACCCCAAAGGCAAGCGGCTGACGCTGGTGGCCAAAACCAACGTGCTGACTTACGGCCACGATTTGTGGTGGCGCACCTATCAGGAAATCGCCGAAGAGTATCCGGATGTCGAAGCCGATTACAACCACGTCGACGCTTGTTGCATGTGGATGGTCAAAAACCCGGAGTATTACGACGTGATTGTCACCACCAACATGTTTGGCGACATCATCACCGATCTGGGCGCCATGATCCAAGGCGGTATGGGGGTGGCCGCAGGCGGCAATATTAATCCCGATCCGGGTGGCACCAGTATGTATGAGCCGATGGGTGGCAGCGCACCCAAATACACCAACCAGAACGTGATCAATCCGATCGCCGCCATTAGTGCTATGGCCATGTTGCTGGAGCATTCTGGTCAACCGGCAGCCGGCCAGAAGGTCCTGACGGCGATCCAGCAGGTAACGGGCACAAAAATGAAAAGCCAGGCGGCCGGAAAAATGGGTCACTCCACCAGCGAAGTCGGTGACCTGGTTTGCGAAGCACTCGCCGCCCAACCGGTATGACCGTGGATTCCCATCCGTCTTCGCCGCACGACGACCTGCTGGCCGAGCTGCAACAGCTCGGCCTGTCAGTCGGCCGGTCGAAGAGTGGCAAGTTGTTGCGAGTGGACTTCCGACCGGCCACGTCGCCACCGAACCCGGAGACGATCCTGCGCGTATTAGATTGCGTGAGCCTTCGTGAACTTTACTTCGGCGATGTATTCGACATTAATCAATTTGCCGTCTCGCTCAGTCGCCTGGGCCATTTACAGGTGCTCGACGTTGCCGGAAGTGATTTCGCGGATGCATCGCTGACGACGATTTCCGAGTTGCCGCGTTTGCAAGTGCTCAATGTGCGCGGCACGGCCGTTTCGGCCGAACAGGTTGCCCGGTTGCGAAAAAAAATGATCAACACGCGGATCATCGGTCCGTAAAGCAGGATGGCGGGCCGAGCGGGCATGAACCAAAAAAAACGCCGCATACGAGTTGCGGCGTTTGTGCCAGTGTGACTTGAATTGTCGAGATTAGTTTTTCCGGGCCAGCGGTTCACCGGCGATGGATTGCACGTAGTCGACAGCGATATTGAGCACCTCGTCCATATAGTAATCGCGCTTGATATCGGCGTTGGTGTGGTTCAATTGATCTTCGATCGCCTTTTCATCTTCCTTATCGGCATCGAATTCCTTGCGACGTTCGTTGAAAACTCTCTCATTCAGAGAAACCGTTTTCGCTTCTTTTTGGTTGACATAGGTGTCAATGCGACGCAACTGACGTTGAAAATCTTCTGAGGCGGAAATGCGGTCTGCCGATCGTTGGGCCAGCTGTTTGACCAACTCACCGGAAACCATGTTCATCGACGTAAAACTGGCTTTGGGAACGTGATCAAATTCGACCGGATATTCAAGGTCGGCTTCGCCCACGTCCATGTGGTCGCTGATCGAAGGCAGCACGATATCGGACAAGACGCCGCGTTTTTGTGTGCTGTCCCCGTTGGGTCGGTAAAACTGTTGAATCGTGATTTTCAGCGCGCCGAGCGTAGGCGGCGCGTTGCGGATGTTGTACAGCACCTGGTTTAAATTCAGCAGCGTTTGCACGGTGCCTTTGCCGTGAGTCGAACTGTCGCCGACCACCAGTCCGCGACCGTAATCCTGCACGGCGCCGGCCAGGATCTCACTGGCGCTGGCGCTAAATTTACTGACCAACACGACCAACGGCCCTTCCCAGGCCATGCCAAAATTCTCGTCATTGAGCGAATCGATTTGGCCGTAAGGATCTTTGACTTGCACGACTGGTCCGTTATCGATGAACAAACCGGAGCAATCGATGGCTTCCCGCAGGCTGCCGCCGCCGTTGCGGCGCAAATCCAGCACGACGGCATCGACACCAGCTTGTTTGAAGTCGTTCAAAATGTTGCGCACGTCGCGCGTGGTGCTTTTGTAATCGCGCACGTTGCGATTGGCACCCGCCATATCGGCGTAAAAACTCGGCAAGTCGATGACGCCGATCTGGAACGGTTCGCCAGCGGCATTCTTGCCGACTTCGAACACGACGCCAGCTGCCTCGCTGTCCTTCAGTTCAATCCGTTCGCGGACGATCGAGATGGTTTTTAGATCGTTGCTGCCAGGCGACATCACACCCAGCCGCACCGTGGTGCCGGCTTTGCCCCGAATCAGGCCCACGACGTCGTCCAGTTTCATATCGGTGACGTCGACCATTTCGCCGCTGTCGCCCTGTCCCACCATGGCGATTTTGTCTTCCACTTTCAGCTTGCCATGCTTGTCGGCAGCTCCGCCGGGCACAATTCGCCGGATTACCGTCAAACCGTCATCGGTCGACTGCAGAGTCGCGCCGATGCCTTCGAGTTCCAAACGCATCGTGATCTGGAAATTCTCGTAGGTCGACGGAGACATGTAGGACGTGTGCGGGTCAAAGCTGTTGGTAATCGCGGTGATATACATTTCAATCACGTCTTCGTTATCGAACCGGCTCATGCGGTTGGCAAACGAGCGATAGCGTTTTTCCAGTCGTTCTTTCGGGTCCTGAATGACCGTTGGCGTCTCGCCGTCTTCGTCCGACGACGCTTCTTCCTGTGTTTTGTCATTTTGATAAACGAGCAAATTGTATTTGATTCGTTTCCGCCACCGTTCGCGGGCTTCCATGTCCGAATCTGCGTAATCGATCATGTCGCGATCGGTCACCATTTCTTCGTCGATCGTGAAGTCATGATCGGCGTGAATCAACTCAACGGCCAACTCCACGCGCTGATCGATTCGTTTCAGGAATCGTTTAAAGATTCCAAAGGCGGCAGCATATTCCCCATCCTTCATGTAATCGTCGATTTGAGTTTCCCACTGCTTGAATTCTTCGATATCCGATTTCATGAAATACATTTTCATCGGATCCAGCGTCTTCAGGTACACGTTCAGCGCGCGGCGCGAGATGGCATCGTTGAGCTTGCGGTTCGACAGGTGCTGATCCAGCAATCGCGAGACGATGTTGGAAACGCGTTGCGCCTGCGCGTCAGGCTTGCCAAACTCATCGGCCACCAGCGAGCACACGGAAACGCCGACGGCCAGCACCAGGCTGACCACGAGCACGAGGGGATGAACACGACGAGAATGATTAAGCATGGACAGTTTCCTGTGATTATCGATTTGGTCAGAAGCTGTTGCGGGACACCACATTGTGCCGATTATCGAAATGGGTCGCTAGAATGGTAGAAGTTGAAATGGGCCACGGCAATATCGATTTAAGATGTTTGCTGGCAACGATTTATCGATCCGTTACCGTCTCGATCGATTCGCGGAAGAGGATCCTCACCCAAGGGTATCCGCGAATCCTGAAAACTTGCAGCCTTAATCCGCCCGCCTGCCGGTCAACTTCCGACGGCGGTCCTGTCAACTACCGACAGCGGCGTGGCGGCGGCCTGACACACGCGGCGTAGCCTGACGTGCTTCCCACCTCACTCGCCCCTATTTTACACAGATTGTTTTTGTACGGGCAAGAAACCATTTTTTCGCGGGCCGGTTTTCGCCCGAAGCGTCGCAGCAACGGAGCCGACGGCGACGCTCGTCAACACGTACTCCCTAGACAGTTCGCCGCGTCAACGACCGCAGCAGCCCTCGCCGCTGAGCATCATTCACGTAGATGGTATACTGGAATTTTAATCTCGTCCGATGAAACAGCTCTCCGCAACCGTGCCAGCCTTTTTGTTGATGAACGCCGGACTACGTGCCGGCTCTCGCTATCGACTCGCTGAAGACGAACCTAATTTGTTGGGGCGCGACTGGGATTGCCGTGTCGTATTGAATGACCCGCAATGCTCGCGGGTTCACGCCGCGGTTTTTCGTGAAGAAGGACTGTGGTGGATCAAGGACCACGACAGCAGCAATGGCACGTATGTCAACGGCCAGCGTATTGACCACGCGCAACTGGTGGACGGCACGGAAATTCGGCTCGGCTCCAGCGGTTTTACATTTTCAACGAAGGCCCCTGAAAAGAAGGCCGCCGAATCCGCAGCCGATCAAACGACCGGTCAGACGCTGGTCCTCGACGAACGTTTTAATGCCTCGGAGACCGGGCAGTACACGTTGGACTTTTTGCGGGATCACAAGATCGGTGAAGATTTTTTCTTCCTGTTTCAACTGTCGGTAAAACTGCTGTCCATCGACAAGCCGGATGAAGTGGTCGAATTGTGTGTGGCGCGATTACAGGACCGAACCGACGCCACGGTCGCAGGTTTCATGTGGTTGACCGACCGCGGACAACTGGAGCCCAAGATCGTCGTGCCGCGAGATGATTCAAGCAAGCTAGAATTGAGTGAGATTCTGACCGAGCGGGTCGTCAAAAACAAACACGCCATTCGCATCGAACAGTCGTCCAGCCAGCCGGGTTTCGGATTTGCCGACCTGATCTGCATTCCGCTAATTCAACATGACGAGGTGATCGGCGCGCTGCACCTGTACCGCCAGCGACGCCAGTTTCATGACGCCCATTTCAAATTGGCTGGTTCAGTTGCCAACATCATGGTGCGAACCTTAGAGCGGGCAAACCGGCACGCTTCCATCGAGGCGGAGCACCAGCGGCTCGTTTCGGCGTCGGCCGACACGGACGAGTTGATTGGCGACAGCGATCCGATGCAGCAATTGAAAATTAAGATCACCCGGGTGGCACGGGCTTCCGGTTGCGTGCTGATTCGCGGCGAAAGCGGCAGCGGCAAGGAACTCGTGGCCCGCGCGTTGCATAAAGCCAGCGGTCGGGCCGACCGTCCCATGCTCAGCGTCAATTGCGCCGCCATCCCGCGAGACTTGATGGAAAGCCAGTTGTTTGGCCACAAAAAAGGCGCCTTTACCAGCGCCGACCGAGACCACGCCGGTTGGTTCCAACAAGCCGATCTGGGGACCTTGTTTTTGGACGAAATCGGTGAACTGACGTTGGAAGGCCAAGCCAAATTGTTGCGGATTCTCGAGGATCATCCGTTTCTGCCAGTCGGCGGCACCGAGGAAATCACGGTCGACGTGCGCGTGATCTGTGCCACCAACCGGGACCTCCGTGAATTTGTGAAGGAAAAGAAATTTCGCGAAGACTTGTTTTATCGATTAAGCGTTTTTGAACTGACCATTCCGCCGCTTCGCGAACGAGGTGGCGACATCAATACCCTGGTCAATCACTTTTTTGACCACTTCCGCCATCGGCATGGCCGGCCAAATTTGGACCTGGCCGATGATGCGCGATCCAAATTGTTGTCGTTTCAATGGCCCGGCAATGTGCGGCAATTGCGTAACGTCATCGACAGTGCGGTGGTGATGGCCGAAGGCGATCAGATTACGATCGACGACCTGGGCATTCGCGATGCCGGCGGTGATCAATTGGAATCACTCAAAATCGACTACTGGGAACGCAAACTGATCAAGGAAGCGTTGAGTCGCACCAACAATAACGTGCCCAAGGCCGCCAGTTTGCTCGGCATCAGCCGCGCCACCCTGTACCGGAAGATCGACGAGTATTCAATCCAACGCTGAGATTTATAACGCTCTCGTTCACACCCCCGGCGCCACGGTATGCCCTTTGGCAACATACCTTGTGCAATGCCGAATAACGGCTCACCAAAGCGGATGACGTGTTCGGCCTTGG
>JBFILF010000267.1:0-7790 GCA_041599835.1 Pirellulaceae bacterium | reverse complement strand
TTGTCACCCTTCATTCAGTTGCATGAGCAGTTTGACAACTTGCTCAAGAACTTTTTTGATGAAGATGAATTCGAAACAAGCCTGAATGAGATGACGTGGCGTCCGCGGATGGACGTGTCCGAAAACGATGAAGCCTTTTTCGTTCACCTGGATCTGCCGGGAGTCAATCCAGAGGACGTCGAAATCAGCGTCACCGACAATCTACTCACGGTGCAAGGCCAGCGTGAAGAGGAAACGGAATCTCGAGACAAAAAATTCCACCGCGTGGAACGAACGTTCGGCTCGTTTTTCCGCTCGCTGATGCTGCCTGCCGGCTGTGATGCTTCTGAAATCGACGCGTCATCAGACAATGGCGTAATTAACATTACGATTCCAAAGACCGAGCAAAAAAAATCCAAAACGATCAAAATCAAACCGAGGTGAAACTGGTTTGAGGAAACCTGGCCGACGTGGAACAACAAGCCACTTTCGGATCGGCTTGCAAAACTCGGCGCAACAAAACGCGGGGCCCCATTTCATGATGGCGTCGCAACCGGCAGGGCGTGATCGGCGCTGCATCGCCCGCAGGAAGCAAGCCACCGAATCGGGTGCCTCGCATTTTCTTTTTACGACACGTCCATCTGCCAAAAGACGCGTTTCCATATAGAATCACTGCCGTGCAGCAACAACCTGTTGGCGACGCCGAGCGACGCGTCAACCAAAACTCGAAATCCGATTTTCCTGGTGCGGCGATCGACGAGTCGGCATCTTCCGAGCATCACCATACTGCCGCCGCCGCCATCATCCAGCACTTGGGAACCAGCCTGGAATCCGGCTTGCCCTCCCGGTCAGCGACGGAACGGCAACACATTTTTGGCCGAAACGCTCTGGAACAATTGGAACGGAAATCAACCGGACGTTTGCTGGTGAGGCAATTCAACGATGTGTTGATTTACATCCTGTTAATCGCCGCCATCGTCTCCTCGGTCGTCGGGCTATGGACGGATGCCGCCGTGATCCTGGCCATTGTCGTGCTGAACGGATTGCTGGGATTCTTTCAGGAATGGAAAGCGGAACGGGCGCTCTCTGAACTTAAACGCATGCTTAGCCCGCGTTGCCTGGTGCGGCGCGACGGACGGGAACAACACATTGATACTGCTGATCTGGTGCCGGGCGACGTGGTGCTGCTGGAGGCCGGGGATCAAATCCCAGCCGACGTTCGTTTGGCGGAGGTCAGCAATCTAAAAACGGATGAGTCGGCGTTGACCGGTGAATCGGTGTCCGTGTCCAAGACTTCCGAGCCCGTGGCCGCGGATGCGGAATTGGCCGAAAGGCGATCGATGGCCTGGATGGGCACATCAGCGGTTGCCGGACACGCCGTGGCCATCGTCGTGAACACGGGAATGCGAACGGAACTGGGCCGCGTTGCCGAGCTGACCCGCACCGTTCATTCGGAAAAGACGCCGTTACAACGCCGATTGATGCGGCTCGGCAAGCAACTTGGTTTGGCGGCCGTGGCGATTGCCGTCGCCTTTGCCGGTTTGGGCTGGGTCGCGGGCAAGCCAGCCATGGAGGTTTTCCTGACATCGGTCTCGCTGGCGGTGGCCATAGTCCCCGAAGGATTGCCCGCCGTCGTGACGCTGACCATGGCCCTTGGCGTGCGCAGCATGGTCGCCCGCCGGGCGTTGTTGAGACGGCTTAAAGCCGCCGAGACACTCGGCTCGGCCACGGTGATATGCACGGACAAAACGGGAACGTTGACCGAAAACCAGATGACCGTGACCCACATTTGGCTGCCGGCTGGGTCGGTCGACGTGACCGGAATGGGCTATGACCCCGCCGGACATTTCCAGCAGGATGGCCAGCGCATCGATTTTCGCCAGCGACCCGATTTGATCGAATTGTTGCAATCGGCCATGCGCTGCAATCATGCCAAGCTCGATAAACATGACCAGCAATGGAAGCTGATTGGCGAGCCCACCGAGGGCGCACTCATCGTGGCCGGCTACAAGGCCTGGTTGAACCGACCGTCGCCCGATCAAACCGCGCCCGCCGCCATCGGCGAATTCTCGTTCGATTCCAAACGAAAACGAATGACGGTGATTCAGCGCGGCGAAACCGGTCTGGTCGCACACGTCAAAGGCGCTCCAGAGACGATTCTTGAGCGGTGTACGCATGTGATGATGGGAAACGAGCGCCAGCCGCTTGATGAAAAATGGCGATCTGAAATTGAACGGGCCAACGCAAATCTGACCGGCCAAGGTTTGCGGACGTTGGCGATTGCTCGCCGCGACCTGCCAGAAAACGTCCAGTTGCGCGAGTCGGAGGTGGAATCGCAACTCACCCTGCTGGGATTGGTGGGCATGATCGATCCACCCCGGGCGGGAGTTCCCGAAGCCATCCAGCTGGCTCACTCGGCAGGCATTCGAGTAATGATGATCACGGGCGACGCCGCAGCTACCGCGCTGGCTGTTGCCCGCCAGGTCGGACTGCCTGCCCAGCGGGCCATCAGTGGCCAAGACCTTGCAAATATGGCCGATGACGAATTGGCCCAGGCCATGAGGTCGGACGTTGTATTTGCCCGAACGACGCCTGAGCACAAGTTGCGAATCGTCCAACTGCTGCAGGTCCGCGGCGACGTGGTTGGGATGACCGGCGATGGCGTGAACGATGCGCCGGCGCTCAAGAAGGCCGATATCGGAATCGCCATGGGAGTTCGCGGCACTGATGTCGCCAAGGGCGCTTCCGACATCGTTTTGACTGACGACAATTTCACTTCCATCGTCAGCGCAATCGAAGAAGGCCGCCGACAATACGAAAATATCCGTAAATTTGTGCGTTACCTGCTGTCGTCCAATTCGGGCGAAGTAATCGCGATTTTTTTAAACATCCTGGTCGGTGGTCCGCTGATTCTGTTGCCGGTGCAAATCCTCTGGATCAATTTAGTCACCGATGGCTTGTCAGCCGTTGCCCTGGGCCTGGAACCGGCGGAACGAGCATTAATGCGGCGTCCGCCTCGGGATCCCCGCGAGATGGTGGTGGACGGCCGCGGTGCGGCGATCATTGTTGCTTGCGGTGCTTATATCGGATTGGCGACGTGGTTACTGTTCCAATTTTACTTGTCGCGCGACGATCCCATGGCACCCGCGATTGCTGGAACGATGGCGTTCACCGGCATCATCTTGATCGAAAAAGCCAATGTGCTGAATTTTCGCTCGTTGCGATCGCCTATGTCTCGCATCGGCCCGTTCAGCAACCCGTGGTTATTGGTGGCCATTGCCGTGACCATTGGCTTGCAAATCGCCGTCGTCTACGTGCCGATTCTACAAGGTGCTTTACACACGGTTCCCTTATCGGCCAGCGATTGGCTGGTTCTGATCGCCGTGTCGGTGCCGATGTTGGTGGTCCCGGAGACGGTCAAGTGGTTGATGGCCAGTCGTTCGCGGATCGGTTCGTCGCCGTGTTGACGCATTCAACCGTTGTGAGTCAGAGATGGTTGCTCACGAATTTGACGACATCCAATGAGGACAGAAAACCACACAATACGCCCTTGTGATCGACCACGGGCAAATGGTGTATCGACCGTTTGGTCAACAACTCGCACGCCTCGGTCAACGGGGTGTTTGGGTTCACCGTGAACACTTCGTGCGTCATGATTTCTTTGACCAGCACATGGCTGCCACTCTCACCCCCGGTCAGCCGACTGATTACGTTGTCGATCAATTGCTCATGCTGGCTGTCCAAATCGACCAACAGTTCAGCCAGGTCGCTGTGCGATGCAATGCCGACGCACCGTCCGTGTCCATCGACAACCGGAACGGCAGACAGCTGATTTTCGTTCATCAGCTCCATCAGCGAATGGACATTGGTCGTCATGTCGACGGTCACGACGTGCCGCGTCATCACCTCGGCCACGGTCGTGTCGGCGATATCTATCAATTTCTTTGATGTCATGTAAATGCCTCGAATTGTCGGTGGCTCACGACCTAAAGTTATACACCAATTTCGACCGCGCGGGTGCCACCAGGGAGGCGACCGAGCCTGCAGAATGAACGCCTCCCGCCCAAAGTCGGCGGCCGGAGACCGCAAACATATGCCTTCGCCGGGCCAATTTTTCCTCAATCGACTAGCCGGAAACCGACATCAACAGGTAGATCGCAATAGCAATTCCCAAAAACGCCAGCATGATCGTCGAGAACATAGCAAACAGCCACGAGGAGTGACTGATTTTGCTTTCGTCGGCAACGGTGCGGCAATATCTTGTGTACTCGAAAATTGCCGTCACATCCGTAATGATTCCCAACAACACTAACCCGACCCCGATCATGGTCGGGTAAAACGGCGAGTGCCCGTTGGCATTCTGGCCCAGGGTTTCCAAAAATACCGCGAAACGCGCCACCACAAAGCCGAAAGCCTTCATGGCCAGCCCGGTCCGCACCCAGGCCAAATACGTCCGCTCCGCCGCCATCTGCACGCGCGGATCGGTGTAGTGGGCAACCGACGGTTTTTCGTGTTCCTTATCAAGCATGAATGTCAAGCATAAATGTCAATCGTCGATTCAATTGGCCGGAACGGGTACGACAACAAGCTAAATGTAGGTAGTGCCTTATTTTTGTGTTGTAATCAGCCGGAACGCGCTAGCGTCCGGTTAGGTGAAAAAACCCTGGGCTAGCGCCCTGCGGCTGATTGTTTCTTCGCGTGGCCACACATGGTTGAGGCACTACGTAAATGTATGGAATTGAGTTAATCATTCAATGTGGCAGCCGCGGGCGCAGGTAGGCGTATGCGTACATGCCCCCCATCGCGCCTGCCAAGGTCACAAGCGCCATCCAAGCGCCGCCGCCAATCTGGGCGTAAATCGGTCCCGGACAGGCACCCGTGATCGCCCAGCCCGCGCCAAACAATATGCCCCCGATTACCACTCCTGCGTGAAACGGTTTCGGAACGTACTGAATCGCCTGGCCATCAATTGTTTTAATGCCATATCGCCGGATTAACCACATAGCGATCGCCGCCACGACAATTCCCGTGGTGATGATCAAATACATATGAGCTTCGCGGAACAAAAACATGTCGTGGATCCGTTGCCAGCGAACAACTTCTGATTTGACCAGCACCACGCCGAAATAAGTGCCGACCAACAGGACTCGCAGGGACACGGCCAATACTTTGCCGGCCGTGGTAACTGCCACGACGGGCTCAGTTGAAGTTTGGGCTTGGTCGGATACCGAGGCGTTCATAACTGTTTAACGACGATTGTGACAGGTTGGAGCATTACAAATAGATACCGTTACATCGATCAAGTTTTGAAAATCAGGTGGCCGATCCCCCACGTCACCGATAGACCACCCACAAAAAAGAAAATGGTCGCCACCAAGCTGGACCAACTCAAATTTGCGATTCCGGTGATCGAGTGTCCCGAGGTGCAGCCACCTGCATAGCGCGTCCCGAACCCGATCAAAAAACCGCCAATGGCCAGCCGCAGACCGCCGGACGCGCTGTAGTAATCAGGCGGCAGAAACTCAATAGATTGGCTTGACAGCAAAAACGTGCCCACGGCGCCGCCCAGCACGATTCCCGACACAAACACCACTAACCACATGCCGTCGCGCCAATTGTAGTTCCGCAGATAACCAGCTTTGCTGCGCGGAGTGCACATGGCGCCAAATTGCTGCAAGCTGGTCGAGATCCCAAATGCCTGTCCGGCCAGGATGAACAACAACGGTACGGTTAGGCCAACCAGGATTCCAGAAAACCACCAGGGCCAGGGTTCCATAATCCATTCGATCAATGTATTTGTTCCCTTGCTTTGACTCGTGTTTCAGAATTCGGCATCAAGCGTCTACGGTGGCGGCCTTGCCGGCCACGGCCGGCAATCCGGCCGTGCGCCAAGCCATCCAACCACCCATCATGTTGATCACGTGTTCGGCACCGGCGGCTTGCAATATGCTGGCCGCAATCGCTGAACGAACACCGCTGCGGCACTGCAGGACGAACGTTTTGCTGGTGTCGAGGTGGCCCACCGTTTCCGGCAATTTTCCCAAGAACATGTGCCGTGCTTCGGCAATGTGACCAGCATTCCATTCGGCATCGCTGCGGACGTCGATCAGTTGGACGGTCTCGGCTTGAATTTGGCCCACTAATTCTTCTGGAGTGGCGATGGAATAAGCCTGGTTTCGCAGCCCGGCCGATGTCACCGCTTCCGCATCAAAAAACCCCTCGATCTGCTCGACGCCGATTTTACGCAGCACACGTACCGCTTCAGGAATTTGATGAGCCCCGCCGATCAAGACCAGCGGCTGTTGGTAATCGATCAGCCAACCTGCCCAGTGGGCCAAATTGGCCACCGGAATGTTGATCGATCCGATCACGTGAGCATGGGCGAACTGTTCGGTGGCCGCCAGGTCGAGTACCTGGGCATATTCGACCGTGGCTTTCAGTCGCGAGGCATCCAACTGCGGGGGCATGCCGGCGTCCCCCAAAACGCGCGGGCCTTCTTTGTTGACACGTTTCATCAAGGCAAAATATTTGGGTGCTTCGGGCTGATCGGCCAGGATGTAATCGACAAAATCCTGTTCGCGGTCGAACTGCAGCGCCGGATTGAACAACTTTTCGTAGCCGACGGTGCTGGACGGAATGGAACCTAAGCCTTTTCCGCAAGCGCTACCGGCGCCGTGAGCCGGCCAAACTTGCAAATAATCGGGCAGCTGCTTGAATTGTTCCGCCGAGCGGAACAGGTCGCGGGCGCCCGCATCCGCCGTGCCCTCCAAACCGGCGGCTTCCTCCAACAGGTCGGGACGACCGATGGATCCGACGAACACAAAATCGCCGGTGAATATTCCCATCGGCCGGTTCGCTCCACCGCCCTTGTCGGTGACGACAAATGAAATACTCTCCGGTGTATGGCCTGGAGTATGCAAGGTTTTCAATTCGATTTTGCCGACGTGAAATACATCGCCGTCGCTCAGCAATTGGGCGTCGTAATCGGCCGTATATAGATATTTCCATTCCGGCGGTCCGGCGTCCGAAACGTACAAGCGGGCTCCACGCTCAGCCAACTCGCGGGCTCCCGATACGTAGTCGGCATGAATGTGTGTTTCAGCCACGCCAACGATAGTCATCGATTCCTGTTCTGACGCATCCAGGTACTGCTGAATATCGCGGCCGGGATCGATGATGATGCATTCCGAGGTCTGCTGGCAACCAACCAGATACGATGCGTGGGCTAATGCTTTGTCGTAGAAGTACTTCAGCAACATGATCGCTAACTCCTAACGTGCGTTTGTCAAATTAGCTGCCTGACTTGTCCCGTCCGCGCTGTTTTAGTCCGAATCGAGATTCGATACACGACATGATCTGCTCCAGGTGCGGTTCCGCCACGTTGTAGTAAACCGCCCGGCCTTCGCGGCGGCTGTCCAAAAAGCCGCACCGCTGCATCAGCCGCAGGTGGTCGGACGTTACGGGTTGCGACATGTCGCAGACTTCGGCCAACTGGCCGACCGTATAGTCCTGGCCGGTCAGCAACAGTTGAACAATCCGCAATCGCTGGGGGTGAGCCAGGATTCGCAGGCATTCGGCAGCTTCGGCCAAGGCCGCATACTGGGCCCGAGTTGTCGTCTTGACCCTGGTATTTGCCACGCCGTTTTCCACCGAGATATACAGTTACAGGCTGATGCGGCCAATATATCGTTTTATGGAAATATTTCAATACATTTTCCACCGGCCCCGCCCGGGCGGTCAGCTTGAGCTTGGTGGCGGTCCCTCAGGCAGTGCGACGGTAGACGGATGAGCATTCGTTACATACGCGCTTC